>CAJATL010000342.1 GCA_903944895.1 uncultured Bacteroidota bacterium | reverse complement strand
GGGTCGTAGAAGAAATGAGACAGTTGATATTAAAACAAATGCTTCAGCATAGAGAACCAAACAGAAAATTTGAAAGACGAACAAAACAAGGAAAATATCGCAAATATAAATAATTATACTATGTTAGCGCCATTACTCTCCCAGTGGTAGAGGGGAGCGTTGGTTCGGCAACCATGTTTTCTATTGATTCATCAACAACGGCTTGAATTTTTTTCATTATATCCGCAACGTCTGCACTTACGACGTTGTCCTCAATTGCAGAGTAGATAACATCAATAGCATTTTTTCCCGGAGCATATTGATTCAACACTTTGTCGGGTTGCAGCGCTTTATATTTCTTAAAAACCTCTCTTGCTAAAATCTGAAATTTACGTTTGGTTTCATCATTGGTGTAAACTGCATTTACTGCTTTTTCGATTGCAGCTAATTTGTAAAACCCATCTGCTTTGATTAATTCCTGCAAATCAAAATTTACTTCGTCTTGCAAAAAAGTTTCGGTTGCCTCTAATGCTTCTTCTAATTGCTTGATAAGTTCTTCCTTTGGTTTTACAGGAGGTTCGGGCTTTTCGCCACCACCGTTTCCACCTTCATCACCACCAGAACCGTAAATTGCCAAAGCATCTAACAAGGCTGTGTATGTTTCGATATAATCAACAATTAATCCATTGTTTTTGCCTTCACTAATTCGGTTGGCTCTTGCAATAGCTTGCATTAAAGTATGCGATTTTAAAGGCTTATCTAAATACAAAGTTGAAAGGGTAGGCACGTCAAAACCAGTAATCCACATTGCACAAACAATTACAAACCGGAAAGGGTCATTTTCATCTTTAAACCTCGTTTCAAGGTCCTGGGTGTTCATTTTCTCCCGATGCGGTTCAATGTCTAAATCCCATTTCTGAAATTTCTGAATTTCATTTTGCTCTGAACTAATAACAACACAGATTTCCGTTTCCTTTATCCATTGTAGTTCCCGGCTTTTTTCCAACAACTCCTGGTCGCCATATTTTCCTTTGGAAACTTCTTTTTCCAATTGCTCAACGGTCAGTTTCCAATGATGCGTAATTAAATCATACATTCTTACGGCTGTGAGTTTATCTAATGCGATAAACATTCCTTTGCCCTTGTAGCCACGGTTGCAGAAATGCCAAACGGCATCTTTGGCAATGGCATCTAATCTTTTCCTGGCAGTAAGTATGGGATATTCTCTTGCAAAAAGTTGTTCAACTCTGCTGCGTTGGTCGCTGTCTAAATCTTCGCTTTCGGCATCTATTACTGCTCTTATTTGGTCATTGATAACAGGATTTTTCAATCCCAAATACTCGCTTCTGTTTTCGTAGTAAAGCGGAACAGTTGCACCATCATCAACACTTCGTTTGAAATCGTAACGGGAAACATAATCACCAAAAATCCGCTTGGTAATTTCATCATCTTTAAAAAGTGGTGTTCCTGTAAAACCAATGAATGAAGCATTGGGCAAAGCATTACGCAAGTTCATTGCTAAATTTCCGCCTTGTGTCCGGTGTGCTTCGTCTGAAATGACAATGATATTTTCCCGCTTCGTTATTTCTTCTTCAAAATTGAATTTGTGAATGAGTGTAAATAAATAGCGGTGTTCCGAACTCAATAATTCTTTCAAATGCTTTCCGCTGTTGGCTTTTAATGAATCTCTTGAGCCTGATTTTATTTGCGGAACTGCACCAATTCCGCTAAATGTGCCATAAATCTGTGTGTCTAATTCGTTGCGGTCGGTAACAATCAGAAAAGTATAACTACCTGTAAACTTGTGATGGATTTTTTGACTGAAGAAAACCATTGAATACGATTTACCGCTTCCTTGCGTATGCCAAAACACACCGAGTTTTTGTTTTTCCTCCAAACTGATTTTACCCAGTTTGTAGAGTTGTTCTTAATGCTGAATGTTTTCGATAGCTTTGTTAACGCCAATAAACTGATGGTTTCGGGCAATGAGTTTTATCACTTTGCCCAATGAATTATCGAACAGAATGAAGTTCTCGAATAAATCCAGAAAGCGTTTTTTCTCGCAAACGCCAACAATAATTCTATCTAAGGCAACAATGCCTTCGTCTTCTTCGGTAATGCGTTTCCATTCGTGGAAGTGCTGATACTTGCCTGTAACGCTGCCAATGCGGCTTTCTATGCCGTTACTCAATAGTACAAAAGCGTTGTAATAAAACAATTTTGGTATTACGTCTTTGTAATCGGTGAAATTATCGTTGTAGGCGTTTTCTAATTTTCGGTGTGCTGCTTTCAGTTCGATGAACAGAAGCGGAATACCATTTACAAAACCTATAATATCGGGTCTGCGTTCACGGTTGCTTTTACCTTGCAACCACAATTGACGAACAGCTAAAAAGTTGTTGTTATCGGCATTGTCAAAATCGAAAATCTTTAGCGTTTTGACCTCACCCCCTTCCCCTCTCCTTTCCGGAGAGGGGGGGAAGACAACGGGTATGCCGTTTCTTAATAACTGATGTTTCTCAAAATTAATTTCAGCTAATGACTTTGTAATACTTTCCTCGGTGAGTTTTTCAAAAGCCTGATTGTAGGCTTGTTCGAGCAAATTAGGGTTAAACTCTTTGATTTTTTCAAAGAAAATTCGTTTAAGTACAACTTCTTTTTTGTTCAGTCTGCCCAGCGTACTGCCTTCGCCAAAGCTTTCTTTGTTGAATGCTAACAACGTATCCCAACCCAACTGATTGAAAAATAAATCAATGGCGGTTTGTTCTATTAAGTTATCTTCTGAATATTCCCAGGTCATCGTGTGTAAAATTTATCATCATTCCATTTATGGGGATTATTGATAATATAATCGGAAATGGTTTGATAGGATTGTTCATTTCGTATGATATGTTCCCAATAATTGCGTTGCCACAATTTACCATTGAACGGTTGCCAACCCAATGTTTTAACACCACGGATATATTCCACCGTAACAATGGATTGAAATGCACCCATCATATCACCAACGGTTTTATTTTTTGGCGTATCCGTAGGGGCGTGCCCTAGTGGCCGCCCTATGTTTACATCGTCAATATTTTGGTCGGCGGTGGCATTTTGTTCGGCATCGTTATTTAACGTATCAACATTATTTTGGGCGACATTGAAATTTTGGTTGTTGGTGGCATTTTGTTCGGCATCGTTATTTAACGTATCAACATTATTTTGGACGACATTGATATTTTGGTCGGCATCGTTATTTAACGCAACAACATTATTTTGGGTGACATTGATATTTTGGACGACATCGTGATTTAACGCAACAACATTATTTTGGTCGACATTGATATTTTGGTCGGCATCGTTATTTAACGCAACAACATTATTTTGGACGACATTGATATTTTGGTCGGTGGTGGCATTTTGGTCGGCATCGTTATTTAATGCAACAACATTATTTTGGGTGACATTGATATTTTGGTCGGTGGTGGCATTTTGGGCGGTGTTACCGTTTTGGGCGACCACAAGGGTCGCCCCTACGATTTCCAAAATGGCGTGGAAATGGTTGGGCATTACCACATATTCGTGCAATTGAATGTTTTTAAATCGTTCGGATAATTTCAACCATTCGTTTTGCACCATCGTTCCCGCGTCGTTCAATATCATTTCCCCGTTTGCGATTCGACCAAACAAACATTCACGGTTTTGCACGCATACGGTAATAAAATACAAACCCGCCTGCGAATAATCGTAGCCTTTCAGTCGTATGGACCTGCGATGGTGGATATGTGGGTTGTATTTGTTCATTTTTTTTCTTTCTATTAGTGGTATCCACAAGGGTACGCCCTTACATGGGCGACCACAAGGGTACGCCCTTACAGGGGCGACCACAAGGGTACACCCTTACAGGGGCGACCACAAGGGTACGCCCTTACACTTCTATTTGTCCATTCATCAGTTTAGGTAATAAAATATCCCGTGCCTCCCGGAGTTTGGCGTTTTGGTTGTGCAAAGTGTTTATTAGCTTAATCATTGGCAGTGTTAAACCATCAAAATTCTCTGCTTCATTTTTTGGAGGAATTGACATTTTCATATCAAGGATGAATTTTCTGTTTGCGTGTGGAATTGCTGCTCCTGTATTTCCTTGTGTAATTGCAGATTCGTTTTGCTTCATAAATTGATATAGAAACTCACCGCTAACTGTTTCGGAATTACTTCGCCAAATTGCCATTGTAGAACCAATTGCACCAACCATTCCTCTAAATGACAAACCGCTTCTTGCGCCGTCCATACACATTAATACATCGGTTATTTTAGATTGTGGCAATGTTAAATCAGAAGTATAAAGTGTTTTACCTCGCTCAACTGTGTCCAATAGTAAATAAAGTTGGCTATCATCCTCTGGTTGTTCAAGAACACTCGATGGCTTTCTACCTTTCACGACGGAAACAAATTCTTCTAATCTAATTTTATCCCATTTTACAGAATCCTGCATCAATTCTTTGTAATGCAGTTGCGCCTTCTCCTCCAGCAATTTTATCCGCTTCAAATTGTTTTCGATCAAATCATCATAAGCCGATAAAATGGAGGCGATGCGGCGTTGGGTGAACACAGGGGGGAGATTGATTTCAACACCTTCAACATCGCCAGGACTAATGTTTGCTTGATTTGCAGCTCCTTGTGCCTTATTAGCAATTCTAGTTAATGTTTCTTTTTGTAACAGAAAGTAGAATAAAAAATCTTTGTAACATTTTTCATTATCAATATTGATAAACTTTCCTGCTCGTTGATTTAAATATGAATTTGTTTCGTGTCTATATTTTGCAACTCGTCCAACAACAGATGAAGGGAGTGTAATATGTGAGCCAGTAAGTGAAATTAAAATATCACCTTTGCTTAAATGAAATCTTAATGGAACTTCAATCGCTGAATCAACGCAATCACTTTCATCCAAAACAATATTTTCATCCTTGATATTTTTTATTTTAATTACAGGTGTTCCAATTGGTTTAAAATCTTTCGACTTAAAAGCGAATCCTGAAATCACCTTTGAAACCTTGCCTATTTCTAGCTTCTCCCACTTCATACTACTAACTCTTTATAGTTTTCAGAAATGGTTTTCGCCAAAGCAATGGCTTCTTCGTTCAATCCTTCCAACTCAATATTTATATTACTTTTCATAGGAATCCTTTTTTTGTTTTTCAATCATAAAGGCCAATTCTTTAGCTTTGTGAAGTTTGTCGATAAACCATTGTTTGTCGGGCAGTTCGGTGAGGTATTGCGCTACTTTTATATCGGGCTCGTTGAGCATCAGTAGTTCTATGTGTTCGGTGTTACCTTCGCTGCACAGCAATAGTCCGATGGGCTTTTCTTCGCCCTCCTGCATTTCGTATTTTTCGAGCCAGCGGAGGTAGAGTTCCATTTGCCCTTTATAGGCAGGTTTAAATTTTCCCATTTTCAAATCAATGGCTATCAATCTCTTTAGTTTCCGGTGATAGAATAGTAAATCTAAATGATAATCCTCACCATCTACCGAAATGCGTTTTTGTCGTTCCAAAAAGGCAAATCCGTTTCCAAGCTCTAAAATAAACTTCTCGATACCGGTAATGATGGCATTTTCCAATTCGCTCTCATTGTAGAATTGAGGAAGGTTAAGAAAATCGAGAATGTATGTGTTTTTAAATACCAAATCGGGATTGATCGGGCATTGATTTTTTAGCTGTTGAAGTTGTTTTTTTATTTCATTTTCGGGCTGCTGCGACAATGCTGTTCGCTCATAAAGCATTTTGTCCAACTGCTCACGTAATTCTCGCACGCCCCAATTGTTTTGAACCGATAGCAGGGTGTAATATTCTCTTTTAAACTCGTCAGTAATAGTGGCGATTTCAATAAAATGACTCCAGCTCAATTGTTGCGACAGTGTCGCAATATTTTCCGGATCAATACAATTTGCTACTTTACACATACGAGTTAAGGCAGAATAACTATACCCTTTGCCAAAGTGAGCCGTTAATTGTTGCGACAGTGTCGCAAGTATTTTTCCGCCGTACTCCAGGCGATTGTTAATTTTTAAATTTTCGTTGATATAATGCCCAATATTCCAATAGAGTATAGTAGTCTCTGTATTTAAGAAAACAGATGCTTTGTGTCTGGCTTGTTCAATTATTTTTACAATACCTACAAATAAATCATCCGAAAATCTTGCTATTGGGTCATCTTTACTCATAATGCCAGCCCTTTAAAATTTTCAGAAATAGCATTTGCCAAAGTAATGGCTTCTTCGTTTAAGCCTTCCAACTCGACATGTATTTCGTTCAGGCGTTCTTCGTAATCAAAATCATCATCGGTGGCGGTGTCCACGCCTACATACCGGCCAGGGCTTAAGCTCCAGTCCTTGGCTTCAATTTCGGCTTGCGTTACTACTTTGCAAAGTCCTTCCACATCGGTATAAACGACTTCGGGGAAACGGCTCGTTAACCAATGGGCTTGTTTGAAGAAATATTCGGTTTCGTGCAGCAAGCCGGGTTCTTCCTCATCAGGGTTCCCGCTGAGTTGTTGTTGCAGGGCTTTCAGAGGTGCTAAGTATTGCGACTGTACTTCCAATGCTTTCCACTCTTTATTTTTGTTGAGTTGCTGTTCTTTTACAGCATCAGCAATGGTATCGAGCAATTGTTTTATAATCTTGTCCTGTGGTTTACGAATTGCTTTACACTGGCGGGCAACATTTTCCAGAACTTCAATGGTTGGAGTTGCCCTGGCAGCATCAGCAATCAATTGTTTTTGTCTGGTAAGTACATCATTGTAATCCTCAAGGGTATTCAATTTCTCAGATAAACCACCATTCAATTTTTTAAGGTCTTCGTTTTTTACAATAGATTGTAGGGTTTTCTGTAACTCAGCTGTTATTTCGGCTGTTTCTTTTGCTAACGAGGCGGCTGTTTCAAGATAGGTTTTAACGGTTGTTTTAAATTTATCGGTTTTACCTCTGTACAGGTTTACAATCGAAATCAGGCTTTGCAATTGCTCGGGGCTAAAGTCGTTTACTTTGCTGGTAACCTTGCGGTAAATTTTTCGGGCATCGAGCATCAGCACTTTGTCTTTATTCTGCTCATCTTTTTCCTTGTTCCTATCAAAAAACCACAGGGTACATGGCAGCGATCGGGTGTAGAAAAAGTTATTACCTATCGCCATCATTACATCAACAGCGCCGGTTTTAACGAGTTTCTCACGTATCTCCTTTTCACTGTGTCCGGCATCGCTGGCAGAAGAAGCCATTACAAAACCTGCCCGTCCACCCTGCGAATTGGCTGAATGTGGTTTTAGATAAGAATAAAAATACTGAATCCAGAGATAATTGGCATTATCGTTTTTGGGCAATCCAAAAGGCAAGCGTGGATCTTTTTTAACCACATCTTTGGCCTTGTCAACTCCATCTACATTAAAAGGAGGGTTTGCCATTACCCTGTCGCACCTGCCCGTTAAATTATGCTTATCCTCATAAAATGTATTTCCCTGTACAATAAAACCTTCCAGTCCATGAACGGCCATATTCATTTTTGCCAGCCGTGTATTCATGTCGGCTTTTTCCTGACCATAAAAAGTAACTTTCCGGGCTGGGTCTAATCCTTCTCTTTCTTCGATAAAATAACCGGTTTGTACAAACATGCCTGCACTTCCTGTTGCCGGATCGAACATTACCCCACTTTCGGGTTCAATTACGTTTACAATAGTTTGCACCAAACTCATGGGTGTAAAAAACTCACCACCTTCCTGTGCGCCTGTCATTGCAAACTTGTTGAGGAAATATTCGTAAATCTTGCCAAACAAATCGCCTTCGGCTTTTTGCAGCACTTCTTTATTGAAAATGCGGAGTAGTTCTTTTAGTAAATCCTTGCTGAAAATGGAATAGTTCTTTGGCAGCACGCCTTTGAGGTTGTCGTATTCGTCCTCGATAAATTTCATTGCATTGTCAATCGCTTCACCTACGTCTGCACTTTCAGGTAACGAAACCAGATAGTCAAACTGTGCCTTGTCGGGCAGGAACATGGAGTTTTGCTCTTCGAAATCCTTTTTGGTCAGCGGTCGTTTTCCCCTTTGAGGATGCGATGGCAAGGTTTTTTCGACTTCAATTTTCACTTTTTGAAAGCGGTTGTAAGCGTGTCTCAAAAAAATCAATCCGAGTACCGGCATCGAGTATTCCGAAGCAGTCAGTTTACTGTTTGCTCTGAGCTGGTCTGCGGCTCGCCACAGTTCGGCTTCTAATTTTTTAAGTTGTTTTCCTTGCATCATATTTTAATTCCAATACTTTAATTCATTTCTCAAAAGTAACAATTTAGCATGGGTACGAAAGTAAAATTTTAGCTCTTTTGGAAGCTTTGGTTTTGAGCATCGGCGCGTAGGGCTTGCAAATGTGCTGTTTTGTGCGATTGGCATTTTACAGGGACGCATTACGTTTCTCGGCTTGCTGCTGCACGGGATTTGCTTTTTGCCTCTTTTCTTGTCCGGTGTCGCCAGCCGGTCATGTGAGAGCTGGCGTTCGTGGGTCACCCTCATTGTGGTAAACGGTAGGTTATTAGTAGGCATTATTACTGTTGCAAATCATATTAAAATATCAATTAATTCTTTCATTTTTTAAAAACAGACGACATTTTTCCACCACCAACCTCATTGAAATGGTTAACCAGGTCAAAAGGATCTGTTTCGATAAATCTCCAGGTTCCATTTTTAAATTCGAATGTATATGAGAATGCACCCAGATCATTGTCTAATCTATTATCGATTACTACATCAAGTCTATCCTTTTCTTTAAATTTGGTTTGGAAATCAAATGCATCCGATTCATTCAGCCTGGCTAACAAGGTACGCTTATTAATTTCAAATTTTTGATCTCTCATTGAAGTTGGTATCATTGGTTCTCCAATAATAAATTCATTTTTTCCCCGAGTACGCCTGTATAAAACCCAATAATGTTTTAAAGT
>CAJATL010000341.1 GCA_903944895.1 uncultured Bacteroidota bacterium | reverse complement strand
TGTTATCACCATCGAAGCTGCAAAAGGAACTGATACTTACGTTGACGTTGTTGAAGGTATGCAGTTCGACCGTGGTTACATCTCTCCATATTTTGTAACTGACACCGAAAAAATGGCAACAGTTTACGAAAGTCCTTACATTCTGATTCATGACAAAAAGATTTCGGTCATGAAAGATCTTCTTCCAATTCTTGAAAAAGTTGCCCAAAGCGGCCATCCATTGTTGATTATTGCAGAAGATGTCGAAACCGAAGCGCTTGCTACACTCGTAGTTAATAAATTAAGAGGCGGACTCAAAGTTGTTGCCGTTAAAGCTCCTGGCTTTGGCGACCGTCGCAAGGAAATGCTCGAAGACATCGCCATCCTTACAGGTGGAACCGTTATTTCAGAAGAAAGAGGTTACAAACTCGAAGATGCAACCCTTGATTATCTCGGCAATGCCGAAAAAATTACCGTCGACAAAGAAAACACAACCATCGTAAGTGGTAAAGGTGAAAAAGAAGGCATTGATTCGCGTATTGTGCAGATAAAAAAACAGATCGAAAGCACAACTTCCGATTACGATAAAGAAAAATTGCAGGAACGCCTGGCCAAATTGGCCGGTGGTGTAGCTGTAATTTATGTTGGCGCTGCAAGTGAAGTTGAAATGAAAGAGAAGAAAGATCGTTTCGACGACGCATTAAATGCTACCCGCGCTGCCATCGAAGAAGGAATTATTCCTGGTGGTGGTGTTGCTTATCTCCGCGCTATTGTTGCAATTAAGGACTTAAGAGGCGAAAACGAAGACGAAAATACTGGTATCTCGATCATGAGAAGGGCACTTGAAGAGCCACTTCGTCAGATTGTGGAGAACGCTGGTTTGGAAGGTTCAGTTGTTGTTAACAAAGTAAAAGAAGGAACTGGCGATTTTGGATTCAACGCAAGAACCGAAATTTATGAAAACCTTTTTGATGCTGGTGTAATTGATCCTGCCAAAGTTGCACGCGTTGCACTCGAAAACGCTTCATCAATTGCCGGAATGTTACTTACCACCGAATGTGTTCTTGCCGAAAACAAGGACGAAAAAGAAGGCGGAATGCCAGGTGGAATGCCTCCAGGTGGAATGGGCGGCATGGGTGGAATGTACTAAGATTTTCATCAAAAACAGACATTTAAAAGCTCTCCGGTTTCGGGGAGCTTTTTTTTGTTTAAACGGTTTTCAGAACGGAATTATGTTCTTCATGTGATGTTTTTCCTATTTCTGATTTTTCTTATGCTATCTTTGAAATTGCTTTAAAAATGATTTCAAATGATTACGGTAAAAATTCTTGTCAGTATTGTTCCCGTCTTACTCTTTTTGGCATTTCTCATCATCCTTGACAGTTTTAAACTGATCCGCAAGAATGTGATTCTGGTTTGTCTGGGTTGGGGAATAATTAGCGCAATTCTGGCTTACTATCTTAATACCAGCCTGATAAATGGAAAAATTATCGGTGACAATAACCTGGCATTTAAAGTTTTCCCACCTCTTGTTGAAGAATCCTTAAAAATAATCATGGTTTTGATCCTGGTCAGGTTTAATAAAATCGGCTTTCTGATTGATGGTGCGATTTATGGTTTTGCTGTTGGAGCCGGCTTTTCACTTGTCGAAAACCTCTATTATCTTTATGAAATTAAAAGTGATAATATCGCCCTCTGGATCGTTCGCGGTTTTGGCACGGCCATCATGCACGGTGGAACCATCGCTGTGGCTTCGATGACGATTATGCAGGCGATAGGCCGGCAAAAAAACAGTCTGTTTTCGGTTTTTTTTGGCTGGCTGATGGCCGTGACCATCCATTTTATCTTCAACAGGTTTTACTTTTCACCGGTCATTTCAACCATCATCATCATCATTACTTTACCGACCCTGATCGTTTATATTTTTAATTCGAACGAAAATTCTTTACGAAACTGGCTCGACATCGAATTTGATGCTGAAGTAAAAATGTTGCAGATGATCAAAAAAGGGAAGTTCGCTTCTACGCGTCCAGGCGAATATTTGCTGACGATAACAAGCAGGTTTTCGCCTTTGGTGGTTTTTGATATGCTGACTTACATTTCACTGTTTCTTGAACTTTCGATCAAGGCAAAACGAAATCTTTTGCTCAAAGAGAGCGGTTTTGAGGTGATCAAAATTCCAGGGTTGGATAACTATTTTAAAGAAATGAAATCCCTCCGGAAATCAATCGGGAAAACGGGATTAATGGCCATCCATCCCATTCTCAGGATGAGCAAAAAAGATTTGTGGAAATTGACGTTTCTCGAATAGGGGAGGGGTTTTTGGAGCATTGATTTTGCCACCAAAATGTCGTTGCCGGACTAAACAATAACTTTCACTTTACTTTCCTTCGATAACTGAATTTTGGGATCATCTTTTAACGAAATCAAATTGATTCCCGGAGTTTTACCTTTTTCAAAACTGCCATATTTGTGACTCAACCCAAGAAATTCGGCGCCATTCAGCGTTCCCCATTTCAGGATTTCTTCTAACGAAATTTCAGGAAATGCACCTGTAAGTGTTTTCATCTCGTCGAGCATCGAAAGTTCGCGATTTGAAGCCAGGCTGTCGGTACCAAGGGTAATCCTTACATTTTTACGGGTGAAAAGCTGAACATCCGGAAGTTTGTTTTCGATGTAAAGATTGGCGTTCGGGCAAAGGCACCAGGAAATATTCTCGAAATAGCTTTGCGCAAAATTAATGTTTTCTTCTGTCGAAAATGTGTTGTGAACCAGTAAAATCGGGTTCTCCTCCGGCAGCATACCGGCTATGGATTCGAGTGGAGATTTTCCGGTGGCTTTAAACCAGGAATAATCGATGCCAATTTTTTTCATATTTTCGATAATCCATCCCGACTTATCTTTAAAAAAATGGTTTTCGGCTTCACTTTCCTGATGATGGATGCTGAGAATACTTTGGTGTTTTTCAGCGAAAGCCTTGATTTTTAAAAACAGCGGTTCTGAAACAGAGTAAGTGGCGTGCGGGCTGATGGACCCTTTTAGCCCGTATTTTTCAGTCAGTTGCTGATGAATTCCGAGGGCTTTTTCGATCTTTTCATCCGCCAGCCAGGGCATAGAGCCGTAAACTTCGATAAAAGTGTAATAGTCAATCGTGCTACCGGCTTTGGCCGGAAAAGTGTAGGCAGTATTAGAAATATCCCCGACGGCTACAATGCCGTTTTTGCGCATTTCGATGTCAGCATTGGCGATAGCTTCAAAAACCTCATCCTCATTACGAAGTTTTTTTTGTTTTTCGATGTGAACCACAAAATCGGCTAAGCCTGTTTTTTCAGGAATTCTATCCTTCATCCACGATAATTCCAGATGACAATGGGTGTTTACAAATCCGGGGCAGAGCAACCCAATGACGAGCTGGACATCTTCAAGATTCAGCTCTGTTTTTGTGGGATCGATCAGATCAACGATTTTTCCTTTCTCATCAAAAATAAGAACACCATTTTTAATGGGAGGCGAAGAAATGGGGAAAATATAGTCGGCAGAAATTTTTCGTAAACTCATTTTTAATGCTGCTTTCAATGGTGTTTGATAATCTGAACAGCCAGAAGCCCCACAAAAATGGCAAAAATAAAACTTACCATGGTGCCCAGAAGGATGTATTCGGCTTCTTTGCGGTCTTCGGCGTTTTTGATGTCGCTAAACCGAAGGATGGATTTTGCAGCAATCAAAAAACCAATTCCGGTAAACTGGTTGATTAACACAAAGGTCAGGATCAGGATTCGTTCAATCATTCCAATCCAGCGACCGGCATCTTTTAGCCCTTTTATTGTGTCGAACTGTTCCTGCCAGGGTTTGGTAATTTTGGCAATCAGATAACCTGCCGGCCAGATTACGAAAAGATAGGCCAGGATGATGGTGAGAATTACCGGATTGTTTAAAATAGTTGTTATCGAGGCAACCAGATCGATGTCGGGCATAATGTAAAAGTACCAGGCCAGAAAAATGATGAAGATATGAATGATCTGGTCCAGGAGGAAAAATCTGAGCACGTCGCCTTTAACTGATTTCCAGACATCCGTAAAATAGTGAGTTATCATTACCACCGCAGGAATCCATAGATTTGAATAATAGCCGGAGAAAAGGTAGGTGAGTGCCCCGATGATGAAAACATGAAGGTAGAGTGAGCCTGAAAACCACTTTTTTGTTAATTTATCGTTGATCCAGCTACGTTTTTGTAATATAAAATCACCCACGAAATGGGCTATCAGCAGCCTGAAAAGTAGTGCCAGATCAAAATCATTCAAGAGGGGCATCATAAATTAAAGGTTTGATTTCAAATTTAAAATTCACTGTTTATTCTAAATAAAACCCTGTAGAGTTATAATCATCAAATATAGCCCTACAGGGCTATAAATATTAATTATAGCCCTACAGGGCTATAATTTCTTCTTCTTTTTCATATTTTGCTAAAAGAAATCCGAAACGATTTTCGAGTAGCGTAATTTGTTCAAGGTTGGCATTGTAAAGCCTTTTACGAATTGAAGACTGAGCTATTTGGAAATATTCGGCCATTTGCTCCTGTGTTTTTCCTTTGAAATATTCCAGGGCAACCTCAGCCTGTTCTACGCTCCATTTCATGATTATCGTATCCAGCAATGCAAGCTCCACGTTGATTTCGTTGTTCATTTCGTCCCATGGAGTCCGAACCAGTAAAAACCTGGGTGGTTTTGTCATTTCATCCAAAACCGGGCCTGAGTTGCGATAGGCAGGGCCATCGCCCTCGCCGCCACGTTGATCGGGCAATAACGAAATTGTGCCAATGCCGATGGCAATGCGTGCGTCAAATGCATTTTTTAAAGTGGTGTCAAAACTCCGGCGGATATTTGCTCTGATAATGATTGCTGCCCTGAGTGCACCGGAAGTTTCATTTAAAACACCCTGGAAACTGTCGCCACGGAAAATCTCGAAAGGAAAAGCCACTTTTTCTTTCCCGATAATTTCATCGATGAGCAAAAAGGAGTCCTTGAGAACGGTGAGCAGTTTTTGCCGCTGCTCACCTTCAAGACGTGAAGAGCCTGCTACATCTCCGGTAAGGACGGCATAAATCTTCATTTTATCCATAAAAATCAGTTTTGATCAGGAGATGAAATCTGGCATTAAATTGTTTTCAGTTTTTTAAATTTAATTCTTTTGGGGCCTTCATCGCCAAGGCGTTTGTGTTTGTTTTCTTCATATTCGGAATAGCTGCCTTCGAAAAAGTAAACCGACGAATTGCCTTCAAATGCGAGAATGTGTGTTGCGATTCGGTCGAGAAACCAGCGGTCGTGCGAAATAACTACAGCGCAACCGGCGAAGTTTTCAAGGCCTTCTTCCAAAGCTCGTAATGTATTGATATCAATATCGTTGGTTGGCTCATCCAAAAGTAAAACATTGGCTTCCTGTCTTAGGGTAAGCGAAAGGTGAAGCCTGTTGCGCTCGCCGCCTGAAAGAACGCCGGTTTTCTTTTCCTGGTCGGCACCGCTGAAGTTGAATCGCGAAACATAAGCCCGCGAATTCATGGTGCGGTTGCCAAGTTGAACTATTTCGTTGCCGCCCGAAATCACCTGCCAGACCGATTTTTCAGGGTCAATATCGGCATGCGCCTGGTCAACATAACCAATTTTTACGGTTTCACCAACTTTAAACTCGCCCTGATCGGGGGTTTCCTGCCCCATAATCATCCTGAAAAGAGTGGTTTTTCCGGCGCCGTTTGGCCCGATTATCCCAACAATTCCGGCTGGCGGCAGCAAAAAGCTAAGATTTTCAAAAAGGATTTTGTCTCCAAAAGCTTTACTCACATTCACGGCTTCGATTACATTATTTCCAAGGCGTGGCCCATTGGGGATGAAGATTTCGAGACGGTCTTCTTTTTGTTTTACGTCCTGGCTAAGCAGATTTTCATAAGCGCTCAACCTTGCTTTTGACTTGGCGTGACGGGCTTTTGGGGCCATTCTGACCCACTCCAGTTCCCGTTCGAGGGTTTTGCGGCGTTTGCTCTCGGTTTTTTCTTCCATTGCAAGCCTTTGCGATTTCTGATCGAGCCACGACGAGTAATTTCCTTTCCACGGTATGCCTTCACCACGGTCGAGTTCGAGAATCCAGCCGGCAACATTGTCGAGGAAATACCGGTCGTGGGTTACAGCGATAACGGTTCCTTTGTATTGTTTCAGATATAATTCGAGCCATTCCACCGATTCGGCATCCAGGTGGTTGGTCGGCTCATCAAGCAGTAAAATGTCGGGTTCTTTGAGCAACAGGCGGCATAAAGCCACGCGGCGGCGCTCGCCTCCTGAAAGAAATTTTACGGGTGTGTCACCTTCCGGGCAGCGCAAAGCATCCATGGCCCGTTCGAGTTTCGAATCGAGTTCCCATGCATCTTTATGGTCGATCATTTCGGTGAGTTTTCCCTGCCGCTCGATGAGTGCGTTCATTTCATCGTCGGTCATCGGCTCCGAAAATTTGTTGTTACATTCTTCATATTCCTTCAAAATGTCAACAACTTCCTGGACACCTTCTTCAACAACCTGGCGCACTGTTTTGGAGTCGTCGAGGTGCGGCTCCTGCTCGAGCATCCCAACTTCGTAACCCGGCGAAAACGTGACTTCACCCTGGAAAGAAGGGTCGGTTCCGGCAATAATCTTTAATAAACTCGATTTCCCTGAGCCGTTAAGACCGATGATGCCGATTTTTGCACCATAATAAAATGAAAGATAAATATCTTTAAGTACCTGTTTTGCGGGTGGGAAAAGCTTCCCGACGCCCATCATCGAAAAAATAATTTTTTTGTCGTCTGCCATAAAATGTATGATTTTTTAATCGGGGTAATGCTTCCCCTGATTTTTATATAGAAATTTAAGTTTTAATCTGTCAATAAATCGCAACTATATGATTTTAAACCAAACCACGCTTTAGGTGTGGGAAAGTTTGAGCTTTTTTTGAAACGAGCTTACCGTTTAGTTTTCGACATGTTTTACAATGATCGAAAAATAAACTAAAACTCCGCCAAAAATGATAGCCAGTATCCCAGCCAGGAAGCCCAAAGCAACAGTAGTTTCAAAAGGATTGAAAATCTGGTCGGGATTAAAAAACATAAATACCCCAAAAGCCAGTGTTATCAACCCGTTGATAAGTAGAATGTTTTTTTGTTTTTTTACAATCTTCATCTGAAAGGCGAGCATAAATTGAATTAATGCCAGAATCGTGGCCCAGAAAGCGATAATCATAGCGAAAACCACAAGGCTTGCCTGGGTAAAAAAGAAGAGTATTAAACCACCTAAAATCATTAAAATCGAAATGACCAATGTCGAAATGAAAGGCTTGTGCTTTTTCATGCTGCCATTTGCGAACAAAAGGCCGATTAATCCACCAATAATGAGCATCACACCAAAGATATTTACAAGCATAAAGGTGGTTACAACACTCGATAAAAGCATAAATACGCCAAATAAAAAGGCGATAAATCCATTGATCATCAATGGCCAGCGGTAATTTTTAACTTTGTTTTCCATGTTTTTTATTTTAAATTTTATGATTAAAGAGCAAATTTCGGTTGATGAATGATTTGTTTGGCAAATTGCCCAGGAGGCACTGCCTCAAAATTTCTATTGGTGAAACCCCTGTTTTTAAGCCATAAATTGCGTGTTTTATCTAAAAGCACAAATGTAGGCAATTCGCTCAAAATGACAAGGGTCGTTGCAACTTTAGGTGCTTTAGAAAATTCTCTGAGAAATATAGTAGAGTCCGCTCTAATAAGGTGCCACAAATTTTATTATTGTGGCTAAAGCCATGAATATCACGGATATCAATTGCCCCGACCTTAAGGTCGGGGCAATTGAAAACCAGATAGTTTCTGGGCTTTAGCCCAAAGCCATCTTTTTTTAAACTGGGCACATTATAGAAAAAGAATATTGTTTTTGGATTTTCGAAAACTGTGGAATAAATTACCGCTTTGAAGCTTTAAGCATCATTTCCTCAAGTTTTGAGGTAGCCCGCTCCCAGTCGTAATTGTCCGTGACAAAATGATAACCGGCTTCGGCGATTTCATCTGCGAAAGCGGTATTTTCGAGTAATTTAATAATGTGAGCAGCATATTCGGCGGGATTGTTTCCAACCAGGATGTCCTTACCGTCTTTTGCACCTAAAGCGCTGTTGGCCAGAGGGGAAGTAATGCATGGAATTTTCATGGCCATCGCTTCGAGCAATTTGTTTTGCAGGCCAGTCCCGATTTGCATGGGCGCTATAAAAATCCTGGCTTTGGCATAGCATTCCCTGATGTCGTCAACCCAGCCGGTAACCTGGATTTTATCGGTTTGCAGGGCAAGAACCCGTTTGTCAGGCGAGGCACCGGCCAGAAGCAGCCTTGCATCAGGTTTTGACTGGTGAACCAATGGTAAAATTTCACGGGCAAGAAATTCGGCGGCATTTACATTGGGCGGATAACCCATATTTCCGATAAACACGATTTCGAATTCCTTTTTGCGGTTTAATGGTTTAAAAAATTCGTAATCCACACCGTTGGGAATAATTTCGATTTTGTCTTTTTCAGGATGAGGAATAAAGTCGCGATCAGGTTCTGAGATGATTGTTTTATTGTCGAACCACGAAAATACCTTGTTTTCATAGGTCAACAACCGCCGGTATTCGGAGCTAAACAAAGGTTTCAGATAAAAAGGAGCCTTTTCAATCCGCCTTTCTACACCTTTTGAAAACACATCCTGGTAATCGAGGGTTTTTGGAATCCGGTGTTTCTTAACATATTCGGCGACCCGGAGTAGCTGGCAAAAAATATGGTCAGGCTTTTCCTGATCAATGATTTTATCAATCTGATTTTGTGCTTTTTTGTTGTAAAAATAACCTGTCTGAAAAGGAATTCCCTTAAACAGAGCTGCAGCAAGGTTAGCGGCAATCGTAACCTTCGAAATATTGATGATATGAATGGATTTGCAAAATGAGCGTAGATTTTTAATGGCGTCCGGATGAATCGCGGTATCGTTGAGGGCACAAAGAATGATTTCATTATTTTTAGAAAGATAACGAATGTGGTTGAAAGCCCGCAGTTTGTCCCCTTTTTCGAGGGGAAAAGGTACCCGTGGAAGCAGCACAAGAATTTTCATCTGACAAAAATAGAATTTCCTGCTTTTTATCGGGAAATAATTTGGTGGTAAAATTTCTCAAGTTTCAAAATCAACTGTTGGTTTGAATGGTCGCGAAGGACAAGCTGCCTTGCGTTTTGGCCTAATTCCCGGCAAAAGATTTCATCTCGCACACATTTTTTGATGCATTCGAAAAATTCAACCGGTGTATCAGCAACCAGAATATTTTTCCCGTTTTCGATATTGATGCCTTCGGCGCCAATACTGGTTGAGATAACGGCTCTTTCGGCAGCCATGGCTTCGATGATTTTTATCCGGATGCCGCTGCCCGAAAACAAGGGTACAATTTCGATGGCTTTGGAGTAAATAAATTCAAAAGCGTCATCAACCTCACCTACAACTATCAGGTTGTCGGTTTTGAGATTTGTGAGCCAGTCCGGCATTTTGCGGCCTGCCAGGTAGCATTTCAGGTTTGGAAATTCGTGGTTTACCATTGGCCACACTTTTTCGACAAACCATTTTATGCCTTCCTGGTTGGGCATCCAGTTCATGGCACCGATGTGAAAAAGCGAGGGAAATTCGGTTGCAACGCCGGGATTTTCTTTAAAATTTTCCAGGTTAATCCCGAAAGGAATATCAATAACAGGGATTTGGCACCCATGATTCAAAAAATAATCGCCGTCCTTTTTGGTAATGGTCGCAATTCCATCGTACCAATTAAGCGCACCAAGTTCGTAATTTTTTAAAGTACGCGATAAATGATGGAGATACCAGCTTTTAAGCGGGTTTTGGGTGATTTCGGCCACTCGTTTCCAGATGAGGTATTCGATGTTATGCGATCTGAGAATGATCCGGGCGTTCGAATATTTACGGATAGTTCCTATGTACGGGCTGATGTAGAGGGTTTCGAGCTGGACAATGTCAAATCTGTTGTTTTGCAGGATTTCGATAAGTTTTTCCTCAAAAGCCTTCGAGATAAACCGCTCCACATGATACGATTTTCCTGTAAAGAGATTCAGAAAAGCAGCTACAGGTTTAATGGCAAGGTTGATGTAAACTGTTTCGATTTGTGTTTTCCGACGGTAATCTACAGGAATATCTTTAACAGCTACACCATATTTATTCGAATTAATGGCCAGTACTTTCACCTTGTGACCGGCATTAATCAATCCTTCGATAATGGTGTTCATGGCAATTGGGCCTCCTTCCTTGGGTGGGTAAGGCGATTTATTGCAGAGTATCAGAATATTCATTTTACCTCCGGGCTAATTGGTGCTTCTGATTTTTTAAAGAATAGGATTTTTTTAAGAATCCGGTTCCAGGCATCAGCCTCAAGAATTGGTGAATCGGTGGTGGATTTGTAGGTGAGAAAAATCCCCAAAGGCAATAATACCGCTGAGGCAAGCCACATGGCAATTTGTGGTTCCAGGATTCCGGCCCTGGCATATTTTTCTCCGGTTATCGAGATAATATGGAAAATTACGAAAAAGAAGACTGATACCACTACCGGTAGGCCAAGCCCACCTTTACGGATAATTGCGCCCAAAGGTGCACCGATGAAAAACAAAATCAAACAGGCGATGGAAAGTGTGAATTTGCGATGCCATTCGATTTCATGCTTCCTGACACGAAGTTGGCGTTCTTCGAAATCTTTTTTTGAATATTCGATATTGTTTTTAACCGATCTTGTCGCCTGGAGCGCGAAATCGAGAATTTTTGCCTTTTCGGTTTTGGTTAAACCCACCAGTAAATCCGGAGTTTTGCTGGCAATCGAAGCAGCCGAAACCGGTAAAACCGTATCATTTGAAGCCAATAAAACCGAATCTTTCAAAAGCTGTTTAATGGAATCATTTGCTGCAAGTAAAACCGAATCAGTCGAATGCCGGCTGATTGAATCGGACGAAACCAGTGATGCAGAATCTTTTGTTGCCTGCGATGCCAAAATGTTGGATGCCTTTTTTAAGGTGTCAACTTTGGCATTCAAAAATTCATACTTTTCGCGAATCGACTTTTGGAAGGTGTTTTTACGAATTACAAGTTCCTCGCTCAACGAATCCTTGGTCTGGCTTAGCTGGCCAAGATTCATCATCTGGTAGTTATTTCTGAAAAGTTCTTCATTGGTGCGGTTGAGGGCAAAATCCAAACCCCCGAACCTGCGGGTTTGCTCTTTAAAGTGGCTTCGCTGAAAAGGCCTGGTTATTTTGTAATTGCGTCTGTCGGTAATTTCTTCATAATTAGAGCCATCAAAAAGTTTAAAAATCAATGTGCTCTTATCCGGTGCCATCTCCATGGTGCCCCATTTGGCAACCGTGAGCTGCGTATTTCCGAGGCGCTGCGAATGGTTGTAAATCATAATATCTTTCAGGATATTCTTCTCCTGATCTTTACTTGCCACCCTGATTGTAAATCCTTCGATACCATTATAAAAAATTCCTTCTTTAATGTTCAGGGTTAATTTTTGTTGCCTGACGTCGTAAAGCAGCGAATGAAATTTAAGATTGGCAATGGGCAAAACGTAGTTTGAAAACAAAAATGCCATGATGCTGATAACAAGCGAAAGCGCAATCAAAGGTTTCATGATGCGGCGAAGCGAAATTCCTGAAGCTTTAAGGGCAACCAGTTCATATTGTTCGCCCAGGTTTCCGAAGGTCATCAGCGACGATAAAAGGATAGCCAAAGGAAGTGCCAGAGGAACGAAAGTTGAGGAAGCATAAAACAGCAATTCGCCGATAATGTACCATTCAAGCCCTTTGCCGACAAGGTCGTCAACATATTTCCACAGAAACTGCATGACGAGAATAAACAGGGAAATGAAAAAGGTCAGCACCAAAGGGCCGATGTAGGATTTTATGACGAAAACATCAAGTTTTTTCAAAACTTTTCAAAATTTTGTTGCAAAGATAATATTGTTTAACACTTCAATTTGTCAGCCAAACTTGCCTTGGTTGAACGGCCCGAATTAAATTGATGTTTGTGAAACGCAGCAAATATTAAATTTTATATTTGTAGGCTGATTTTTAAAACAAAAAACTGAATGAAACTCATTGAAGTAAACGACAAAAAAACTGCAAAACGTTTTCTGGATGTCGGCCGCATCCTTTACAAAAATGATCCCAACTGGATTTGCCCTCTGGATAATGATACAGAATCGATATTTGACCCGAAAAAAAATCCGTATTTCCATCATGGTAAAGCAATTCGCTGGGTTCTTGAAGACGACGGAGGCCAGTTAATAGGCAGGGTGGCTGCTTTTATCAATCTTAAGAAGGCATTCATTTTTAAACAACCAACTGGTGGAATGGGTTTTTTTGAATGTATTGATGACGAGAAAGCAGCTTTTATGCTTTTTGATGCTTGTCTCGAATGGAACCGGGCAAATGGCATGGAGGCTATGGACGGACCAATAAATTTTGGTGAGAATGATAATTTCTGGGGATTGCTGGTCGAAGGTTTTATGCAGCAAAGTTATGGGATGAATTATAACCCGCCATATTATAAACGACTTTTCGAGGCATACGGTTTTCAATCCTATTTTGAGCAGGTTACCAACCATCTGGATATGACAAAACCTTTTCCGGAGCGCTTCTGGAAAATTGCCGACTGGTTTGCAAAGAAACCTGGATTTACCTTAGAGCATTTTTCGTTTTCAAATTCCGAGAAGTATATCCGTGACCTGAAGAAAGTATATGATGAGGCCTGGGTTTACCACGAACATTTTACGCCACTTGATTTGGAAGACATCAGAACGGCCATTAAAAAAGCAAAACCGATCATTGATGAGGAAGTAATCTGGTTTGCCTACCACGAAGGTGAGCCTGTCGCTTTTTTGGTGATGTTCCCTGATGTAAATCAGATTTTCAGACATTTTAGCGGGAAATTGAATTTTTGGAATAAACTCCGTTTCCTCTATTACGTAAAAACGAAGGAAATGAAACGGACCAGAATTACGGTGATGGGTGTAACCCCAAAATTCCAGCGTTATGGTATCGAATCAGGGATTTTCAGGCGTTTGAAGGATGTAATGGATAACCGGCCACAGTATCGTGAAGTTGAACTTTCGTGGGTTGGCGATTTTAATCCGAAAATGAGAGCTTTACACGAATCGGTCGGAGGGTATTTTGCAAAGCGGCATATCACCTACCGAAAGTTATTTAATGAGGAGGCCGAAAAGCAGCAGGCAACGAGTATTCCAGTGAATTCCAGAGAGATTGATGTTTCAGAAAGAAACATTTCGGAATAATTTGCGATGCTTTTTTCATGGCCGATAACTTTTTAAAAATGGCCATTAACTGAATTTTTGTACCATATTTTCGTTTTTGTAATAGATTTGCATCAAACATCTTTGGACATGTTTTTTTTGAGATTTTTAATAATCTGAAATAGAAAATTAAAATATTTGTAAATTTGCGTCTTCTAAAACATAAATTTTAATTATTATTTACTTAAATCAAAAGTTATCATGAAAAAAACATTACTATTTATTTTGGCTGTATTTCTTGGTTTTGCAGTCGTTGCGCAGCGTTACACACTTAAACCAAACATTAAAACCGAAAAAGCGATTAATGCTCAACGAATTGCTTTTGAGCCAGCAAAAGCCTACACAATTGTTCAGGCAAGAAATGTTGTTGAACCAACATCTTACAAGAGCACCGATTTTGTAAATATTATTACTTTCGGTTCTGCTGCTAATGGCTACACTTACGGATATGGTGGTGGTCAAAAAGCAATCGTTGAAGCTAATAACGATTTAAATACCGTAACCCACTTTCACCGTATGGGGGGCACCGCAGACCCAGGTGGATATTCAGGCGACCTGGGGTATGATTATTCTACCGATGGAGGTATGACCTGGACTGCGATGAACGAATGTTACGTGGCCGTAAATAATGCCGGTGGCACATACTACACAGATGCAGCCCGTTACCCAAATCATGGTATTTTCAACCCAGCAGGAAACACAAATCCTAACAATGCATACATAACATATTGGGCTCCAACTTTGGATGGTTCTAATGGAGCTGGTTCATGGGGCGGTTACGGTTATGGAAGAGCAAAAATTGGAACTCTTACTGATACACTCAGACACTTATCAGCATCACGACCAGGTGATGGTGTTTTCCAGTACATTCCTCTCGGATATTGTACTACATCTTTGGGTGATGTTTGGGTTGCCGATCTTAACCAGGACTGGACCAGCGGAGCTTTAGTTTATCAGGGAAACATGATTATCAATCATGGTGTTTGGAATGCAGCAGAAAACGACTTTGTTTATACAGAGGAACTTATTGATTGCCCAACAATTGATGGCAGCCGTCCAACATTTATTCAGATTGCGTTCTCACCTGATGGAATGACCGGTTATATTTGTGTTCTTGCTGATAATGGTGAAATTCCATTTGTAGCAGGGACTTCCTTTTTCCCAATTCTTTGGAAAACTACTGATGCCGGCGCTACATGGTCAGATCCTATCAGCGTATCTTTAGGTGGCCCCGATGGTATTGGTGGCGTTCTCAATTATCTTACCGATGAAGACATTGCTGCCTTATTCCTGCCCCCATTGCCAGCCCGTGAAGAAATTCCTTTTACAACTGCTTTTGATTGTGACATGACCGTTGACTATGCCGGAAATCCTCACATTGCCGTTGTTGTTGGTGTAACAGGTGCTGATGCCTATTCAATTTCATCAGCGTATCCTTTTACTGCTGCTATGGACATTACCTCACTTGATGGCGGAAATACATGGATTGCTTATGATTGCGGTAGTCCATATACTTTCCGTGGTTTATTCCCTGATGATACTTATTCAGAAGATAACAGAATCCAGATTTCGCGCAACCCTTCAGGAACTAAAGTTTTTGTTTCCTGGATTGCCACATTTTTACCTGGTATTACTGATAATAACCAACCAGATATTTTTACCCGTGGTATTGATGTTGTTACTCATACGCTTACAGCCCGTGATTCATCTGGCGTTATGCTTGATCAGCCAATTAATGTTACCGAATTCAGCGAAGGCATGTGGCAGGCTTTTATGGGAACAATGTCGGATGTAACTCTCGAAAGCAATGGTGTTAATACTATTCCAATGACTTATTTGTCAACTGGTTCATCTACATTTGATCCGGCATCCGCAGTAGTTTTTAAATACATTCAGGATTTCAAATTTAATGAAGCCGATTTCTTAATTACCGGCATTAATGATGATATTCAGAATACAAAAGCTGCTATCAGCGTTAGTCAGAACTTCCCAAACCCTGCAAATGGAGAAACTACAGTTGCCGTAACACTTAAGGGTGCCACAACTGTATCTTTTGAAGTTGTTAATATGATGGGACAGAAAGTTTATGAAGTTCCTGCTTCAAATTATGGTTCAGGTATTCATACTTTCTCTTTTGATGCTTCTTCATTAGCCGATGGTGTTTATTTTTACACTGTAACTTCAGGTGAGGAAAAAATCACAAAGAAAATGATTGTTAAATAATCAGTTTAATAATGTTTTAATAAAATGGCTTCTCCGGATCGGGGAAGCTTTTTTTTTACCTTTTTTGAAGGTTAATTTGATCAAATGAAAATCTGAGCAATATTTAATTGGAAAATTCGACTACTTTTGCGGCCTTAAGAATTTAGTTTAATTAAATAATTATTTTAAAATGAAAAGAACATTACTATTTGTAATGGCTGTATTTCTTGGTTTTGCAGTCATGGCGCAACATTACACATTAAAACCAAATGTGAAAACAGAAAAGGCAAGGACTGCAAACAAAATTGGCTTCGAGCCAACAAACGCTTCATCGCTAGTTCAGGCAAAACAAATTGCTACACCAGCAGCTTACAAGAACACCGATTTTGTAAACATTGTTACTTTCGGTTCTTCAGCTAACGGATACACTTACGGTTATGCCGGTGGCCAAAAATCAATTGTTTATGCCAATACCGCTTTGAACACCGTATGTCACTTTCACCGTATGGGTGGCACCCTTGATCCGGGTGGATACTCAGGTGACCTTGGATACGACATCTCTACCGATGGTGGTATGACATGGACAGCAATGCACGAATGCTACAAAGCTGTTAATAATGCTGGTGGCACTTATTATACTGATGCTGCCCGTTACCCGAATCACGGAATTTATAATCCAGCCGGAAACACAGACCCTAACAATGCTTATGTTACTTATTTTGCACCAACTCTTGATGGTTCAAATGGAGCAGGTTCATGGGGTGGTTACGCCTATGGAAGGGCTAAAGTTGGAACTCCAACAGATACACTCAGAACTTTGAAACCTTCACGTCCAGGTGAAGGTATTTTCCAATACATTCCTGATGGATATTGTGTAACATCATTAGGTGAAGTTTGGGCTGCCGATTTTAACCAGGATTGGACAACCGGAGCTATTGCTTATCAGGGAACCATGCTGATTAATCATGGTGTTTGGGATGCTGGCCTTATGGACTTTGTTTACACCGAAGAACTTATCGACTGCCCTACGATTGATAATAGTCGTCCTGCTTTAATCCAGATCGAATTTTCACCGGATGGATTGACTGGTTATATCTGTGTTCTTGCCGATAACGGCGAAGTGCCTTTTGCTGCCGGAACTTCTTATTTCCCAATTCTTTGGAAAACTACCGACGCAGGCCAGACATGGTCTGATCCTATTAGTGTATCTTTAGGTGGATCTGATGGAATTGGTGGTGTTTTAAATTATCTTACCGATGCACAGATTGCTGAATTATTCCTCCCACCTTTGCCATCGCGCGAAGAAATTCCTTTTACAACTGCTTTTGATTTTGACCTTAGTGTTGACGGATTTGGTAATCCTCACATCGCTGTTGTAGTTGGTGTAACTGGTGCTGATGCTTATTCGATTTCCTCAGCTTATCCTTTTACCAGTGCAATGGATATTACTTCACTTGATGGCGGAAATACCTGGATTGCTTATGATTGCGGTCGTCCTTATACTTTCCGTGGCCTTTTCCCTGATGATACTTACTCAGAAGACAACAGAATCCAGATTGCACGTAACCCTGCAGGAACAAAAATATTTGTTTCCTGGATAGCTACATTCTTACCTGGAATTACCGATAATAACCAGCCGGATATTTTTACCCGTGGTATTGATATCGTAAACCATTTACTTACTACCCGTGATTCGTCAGGCGTTTTACTTGATCAGCCAATTAATGTAACCGAATTCACCGAAGGTATGTGGCAGGCTTTTATGGGCTCAATGGCCAGTGAAGTGCTTGAAAGTAATGGTAGCTATACCATTCCTATGACTTATCTTTCCACAGGTGCTTCAACATTTGATCCGGTTGCTCCGGTTGTTTTTAAATATATTCAGGATTTCAAATTTAGCGAAGCTGATTTTAACTTTGTTGGTATTGATGAAAACCCACAGCAAGTTAAAGCTGCAATTAATGTAAGCCAGAACTTCCCAAATCCAACCAACGGGGAAACTTCAGTTACTTTTTCTCTGAACGACGCTTCAACCGTAGGTTTTGAAGTTGTTAACATGATGGGTCAGAAAGTTTATGATGTTCCTGCTGTAACTTATGGTTCAGGAATTCATGCTTTTACATTTAATGCTTCATCTTTGGCAAACGGTGTTTATTTTTACACGGTAACCGCCGGTGAAGAAAAAATCACTAAAAAAATGATTGTTAAATAATCAGTTTTAACTGAGTTAAAAGAGAGCTTCTCCGTGTGGGGAAGCTTTTTTTTTGCTTTTTATCAAAACTTTATAATCGTGAATTAGCTCCTCATTCTGCTATAAAAACGGTAAAATTGATAATTGCAACGATAATTGGGAGAAATTTCGAATCGCTTACACAAAATTACTTACATTTGCTGTCTTGAAAAATTCAAATGAATGGTTTTAATATTTTAATGTAAGCTTAAATTTCAAAAATTATGAAGAAACTATTACTGTTAACACTTGTAATGAGTATCGGATTGATTGGTTATTCTCAATCAAGGCCGGTTGTTTCAAAAGAATTACAAAAAAAGTTTGCCACCACTGACCGCAAAATTCCAGGCGAACCAGTTATTCCAACGGAAAATTATAAACCAGTTGCAGCACCTTACAAATCTGCTGAGTTGCTTGGAACTGAAACTGTGATTGCCGAAACAAAGTATGATCTGCAATCCAATAATTTGCTTGGAAACCGTATCTGGGCATGGGATGATGGTACAGTAGCCGCAGTAATTACCAAAGGAATGTTGGATCCTAACTTCGCAGATCGTGGAACCGGATACAATTATTTTGATGGAAATGCCTGGGGTGCAATGCCAACACAACGTATCGAAACTGTGAGAACTGGTTTTCCCAGCATCGCTGCATGGGGTGCAGGAGAAATTAATGTGGCTCATAATGCTGCTGGTTTAACAATCAATAAACGGGATGCTAAAGGTACCGGTGCCTGGACAGAATCCAGTTATGCAGGACCTGGTGCTCCGGTTGCTCCTACCTGGCCTCGTATGATAACTTCAGGCGAAAATAATGAAGTGATACACATGTTTTACAATTCTTATGTTGCTTACGAAGGTCAACTTACAGCTTTATTATATTCCAGATCTGTTGATGGCGGTGCAACCTGGGATCCTAAAGATGTTATTCTTGATGGTTTGGGTGCTGATTATTACACCGAAATTGATGCCGATGCTTATGTACTTGCCGCAAGTGGAAATACTGTGGCTTTGCTTTCGGGTAATGCAACAACAGATTTGTTCATCATGAAGTCGGTTGATAATGGCGAAAACTGGGAAAAAATCATGATTTGGGAACACCCTTATCCTTTCTGGAATGATAATACCATCACCACCGATACACTCAGAACAATGGACAATTCTGCAGATGTCGCCATTGATGCCAATGGAATGTGTCATGTAGTTTTCGGAATAACCCGCATTTTGCACGAGGCTGTTGGCGCCGGATATTCCTATTTTTTCTTTACCGATGGAATTGGTTACTGGAATGAAGGAATGGGACAAATTCCTGAAGCTGATGACCCACATTATACAATGAGTGCTGAACATCTTGATGAACTTGGAATGTTGGTTGGCTGGGTCCCTGATCTCAATGGAAACGGTGAAATTGATCTGTTTGACGATGGAGCAAGTTTTGTCGCAAATGGGCGTCAACATGGTCTTTCGACCATGCCATCCATTAGTATTGATGAAAATGGAGTTGTTTTAATTGTTTACGTAACTGTACAGGAAGACGCCAATAATACAATAACCAATTACCGACGTATCTGGGGAAGGACTTTAAAGAATTTCGGAACTATCTGGGGTGGTTTGTTTAATCTTACTGATGATATCGTTCACATTTTTGATGAATGTCTCTGGCCTGTTGTTGCCAAGAATTCGCCAAACAACCAGTTCCACGTTGTTTATCAAGCTGATCAATATCCGGGTACTTATCTCTGGGCTGATCATGATCCTACAATAAATAGCTTTTATCATTCTGCGCTTAACAAGGATGATCTTGTTGGCATGATCAATCCTTCCAACAGTTCAATTTCGGGATTTAGTGTTTCCCAAAATTCACCTAACCCAACAAATGCCGTAACTACTATCGTTGTTGATGTTAAAACAGCAACCCAGGTTTCGGTGCAGGTTTGTAATCTTACCGGACAAAAGGTTCTGGAGATTCCAGCACAAAACATGAGCGTT
>CAJATL010000340.1 GCA_903944895.1 uncultured Bacteroidota bacterium | reverse complement strand
TGGCTCAACGAACAGAAAACGTTACCAGCCAATCAAAAATATTACCTTTGTGGCAGTGCCGAAATGGTTGTGGAAGCAAGAGATATTTTAATCGAAAAAGCGATTCCTTTCGGCAACATTGTGGCTGAGATTTATTTTTAAATCAACAATTTAATTTAAATTATTATGATGAAAGCACTCGAATTTTCTTCAAAGGTCATCAACAACCAAATTCAAATTCCATCCAGATTTGAACCCCTTTTTAAAATTAACGAGAGCAATAATATTCGCGTAATTGTATTAATTGAGGAACCAGTAATAATTGAGGATGATGCTTTTAAAACGATGGCGCAGGAGCAATTTTTTAAGGGATATTCCTCCGATGATTCAATTTACGATAAATTATAGTTTTATGGCAAATTTTAAATTTGGCGATATTGTTTTATTGACATTCCCTTTTACTGGTTTAGCGGCGGTGAAAAAAAGGCCCGCTATGGTTTTGAAAGATACTGATGATGGAGATTTTATCGTTTGCCGGATTACCAGTCAGTCCTATTACTCGGCGTTTGATGTAAAAGTAGATGATTGGAAAAGTTATGGATTGAAGCTGCCTTCAACAATCAGACTTCATAAAATTGCATCATTGGAGAAGAAAATGGCAGAGAAAGTAATCGGAAGACTTGACAACAATCTGAAACTTTCAATTAGAAAAGTAATCTACAGTTTATTGTCTTAACACTCCAAAACCCATCATTGTAAATGAACCAGCAACCGCTCTTCGGCAAAACCCTCACTGAACTTAAGGAAATAGTTACCACCCTTGGCTTCCCCGGATTTACAGCCTCCCAGATTGCCGATTGGCTTTATAAAAAGGACATTCATTCGATCGAAGAAATGTCGAACCTTTCAAAAAAGGTTCGGGATACGCTGAGCGAACATTTCGAATTTGGCCTCACCGATCATTCAAAAGTGCAGGTTTCGGTGGACGGAACCAAAAAATACCTTTTCCCAACCCAAAACAACAAATTTGTCGAAGCCGCCTATATTCCCGAGGAAACCCGCAGCACGCTCTGTGTTTCGTCTCAGGTGGGCTGCAAAATGGGTTGCCTTTTTTGTATGACCGGCAAGCAGGGTTTCCAGTCAAACCTTACCGCCGGGGAAATTGTAAATCAGGTCAGGAATCTTCCCGAAAGGGAAAATCTTACCAACATCGTTTATATGGGCATGGGCGAGCCGTTGGATAACCTTAACGAGTTGATGAAAAGTCTTGAAATTTTTACTGCGGATTGGGGTTTTGCCTGGAGTCCAAAACGAATCACAGTTTCGACCATCGGAATTGTGCCGGCGATGAAGACTTTTCTCGAAAACAGCCAATGCCACCTGGCTGTAAGCCTTCACACCCCTTTTGATGAGGAGCGTAAACAACTCATGCCCATTCAGACCGTTTATCCGCTTCAGGAGGTCATCGAAACCATCCGTGCGTTTGACTTTGGCAAACAACGCAGGGTTTCTTTTGAGTACATTATGTTTGATGGATTGAACGACACACCCCGCCACGTGAAGGAAATGGCCAGAATATTGAACGGCATACGCTGCCGCGTTAACCTGATCCGTTTTCATCCTATCCCAAATACGCCACTTCTTGGCTCAAGTGAAGAAGCTATCGAAAAATTTATGGTTGGTCTAAATGCAAAAGGAATCCGCACAACCATCCGCGCCTCCCGTGGACTGGATATTTACGCTGCCTGCGGGCTTTTGAGTACCAAAGAGCTGGTGAAGTCACAAAAATTTTAGAATTTTTGCCGTTTCCTTCAAGTTCGAATTATTCAAGTTCACTTGAATAATTTGGTATTATTCGATAAAATTCAATTGTATTTGAATTTTCTTAAAATTCCTGGGTTCAGGCTAAAAATTGTTTACTTTTGGGCTAAAGCCCGGTAACTGTGTGGTATTCAATTGCCCCGACCTTAAGGTCGGGGCAATTGATATCCGTGATATTCTTGGCTTTAGCCACATTAATAAAATTTATAGCACCTTTTTTAAACTGGGCTCATAGCAGGAATTATCATTTCACAACGCTTACAAATTAACCATCCTGTACTTTACAGGTTCCGGCACACCTTTAAAATACTCAATGATCGGTTCCGAAATTTTCTCATCTACTTTAATTGATGGCGGTTCTTCCAACGAATTGATGTTTTCGATCACCTTTTTATAAAAAGCATCGCTGATCACGATACAGTTTTGTTGCGCCATTTTCATAATCCGGGCGGCAAGATCAATGTCGGTTCCATAATAATCGTTCACACCATCAAAAAAGGTGATGTTGTAAACATCGGTGCAATAATGAATTCCCACTTTACATTCGTAAAAAAGGTCATTCAGCGGGTGATCTTTCAAATTATCCAGCGTAGCATAAATCTCTAAAAGGAGCATGTAATAATTTTTAAACACGCTGGTAGTCAGTAAATCTTTGTCGGGAAGGAAAAGCATCAATTCGTCGCCGATACCTTTCACAACAAAATTCGGAAAATCGTTGAGTAAGGATATAAAATTGAAGGTGTTATTGAGTTTACGAATCCATTGTTTGGGAGTACATTTATATTTATCGGCGGTCGAATTGATGATGTCGATAAAAATGCAGGTGCCGGGAGTAGGCTCCAGCGTATCGAGCAGATTTTCGAGAGCTTCAGAGCGGGGGTCTTTAAAATGAATAAATGTTGCCATGATTTTGTTTGGTTATGTTTTTGAAATTAATATCGTTAAAATTCAATTTTTTCACCTTGGACAGGAATAATAAAATTGATGCCGAGCTTATTTAAGCCGGTTAATTGTTTGGTGATCAGTTCAAAGGTGGATTCGCCGGTTTTGATTCCTGGTTTAATACCCGTAACAATCACATTGAGCCCTTGCAGCGAATGAAGGAAATCATTTTCATTACAAAGCTTAGCCAGATTTGTTAGTTCCGAAATCATCCAAACCGGCGACAAATGTCCGTAAAGCTCAGTTTCCTTTCGGGGATCGGGGTAGGAACACTCCATGAAAATGGCATGAAGTTTTTTGCCGGCAATCAGTGGGCTGATGGTTTCCCAGATGTTTTTGAGGTTAGTTGTTTTTTCGACAGTATCCGGGCCGGTATCGCCGATGTACAAAAAATAATGTCCATTGTTTTCGATTAAAAAAGCTGTTGAGGTGTAAGGCTCCTGATGACTGACGGTAAAAGCTTTTGCTTTAAAATTTGTGTTGATGATCGAAAAATCCTTGCCTGGCTCAACAACCTGAAAATGGTATTTTTTAAGTTGAAAACCAGTTCCTTCATCAGTAAAATTTGGCCAGATGCGCCAGTTGAAAATGTAGTCGGTTAAAAACTGAATGGTCTGGCTGCTGGCATAAATCGTTTTTGGCGTGTCGGTGGGGGAGGACTGGACTAATCCGGAAAAATGGTCAAGGTGGGCGTGGGAAATAAGATAAGCTTTAATCTGATTTTGGAGGATAAAAGCACTTTTTAAGAGATCAGAATTTGCGGGAATCACGATTTCGTCAAAGGAACCTTTGGTCTCAGCTTTTTGAATCCCGGAGTAAAGGCTGCCTGCATCGAGGCAGATAAAATCGTTTGAATGCTTTTCGGAAACCAGATAACAGGAAAGATTATCATCCTCAATTCCTCCGCCTGCGCCCAAAACAATGCAGGTAAATCTGGTTTCTCCAATCGTTTGCCCTAACAGCGGTTTTTCGGTCATTAATACCGAAAATGCCAGAAAACCTAAGAAAATCAAGCGTTTTACCATAATCAAAATTGTAATCTTAATACAAAAATTCACCAATTTTTTAACGATTCAAAGTTCTGATTTTTTTGATAGCACGCGAAAAAAAAGAAATAGCAGAGAACAAAGCTTTTGTTTCACCTTTCTAAAAGGTGAAACCTTTAAACGTGCTGAAAAGGTGAACCCTTTAAAAATACTGCCAAC
>CAJATL010000339.1 GCA_903944895.1 uncultured Bacteroidota bacterium | reverse complement strand
GGCTATTTCGGCAACACAAGGTGTGTAAACCGGGTTTAGAATATTTGGATTGCTGAAAGTTCCGTTTTCGGTGGTTGACCATAAAACACTGCTTTGATTCGTGGCGGTACCCGAAAGCTGGTAAGTTTCGGTCTGGCAGATGGTTGCATTCGTACCGGCGTTTGCCGTTGGTGTTTTTTGTATGAATAGAATTTTACTGTCGGTCGATGAAACCGTACAAGGCGAAATTGCGGAAGCCGTCAAAGTTAAAGTAGCTGTGCCGTTTGTGACATCAGTAGTGCCGGGCGTGTAAACCGGGGTTAATGAGCTTGTCGAACTAAATGTTCCGTTTCCGGAAGTTGTCCATAAAACACTTGCCTGATTTGTGGCTGTTCCGGCTAAAGCATGGATACTTTCCTGACAAACTGTTGCATCGCTTCCTGCATTCGCTGTTGGCGTTTTTTGAATGATCAGTATTTTGTTGACAGTTGCTGAAACTGTACAAGGCGAAATTGCCGATGCAGTCAACGTCAAAGTTACAGTTCCGCTGGTAACATCAGTTACTCCTGGCGTGTAAACCGGGTTTAGTGTGCTCGTCGAACTAAATGTTCCGTTTCCGGAAGTTGACCATAAAACACTTGCCTGATAAGTGGCGGTTGCATCAGTCAAAGTGTGGGTACCTCCCTGGCAAACCGAACCATCAATTCCTGCATTTGCGGTTGGAGTTTTTTGGATGATCAGTATTTTGCTATCGTTAGCTGAAACCGTGCAAGGCGAAATTGCCAATGCTGTTAATGTCAGAGTTACCGAACCAGATGTGATATCTGCTACTCCTGGTGTGTAAACCGTGGTTGGTGAGCCTGTCGAACCAAAAGTTCCGTTTCCGGAAGTTGACCACAAAACAGAAGCAAAATTTTCTGCTGTTCCATCAAGCAGGTGCGTTTCTTGTTCGCATAAGGTGGCATCATCACCTGCATCGGCAACCGGTGATTTTTGAATAGTTAAAATCATACAACCACTGGCAGCACGGGTTGATCGAGAGTTAGGCTGTGCTTCTATACAAAGTTCGGCAGAGCCTGTGGATTTGTCAAGAATCCCGGGAGTATAAACCGGGTTTTGCAGGGTTACGTTATCAAAAGTACCATCACCGGAAGTTGACCACAACAATGTGCTGTAATTTTGTGCCCAGGCATCACTGATATGATAATTCGGCTCATTACAGAGCGTAAAGTCATTTCCGGGAAAAACAATCGGGTCTGGTTGATTCATGAAGAAAAACAGATTCATCGAATGACTGACGGGTTCACAAAAATTGTTGTCGGCAGTTAAGGTCAAGATTACACTCTGATTAAAATAATCTTCAGGCCCTGGATTATACTCTGTATATAATTGGGTCGGATCAAAAAACTCACCATCACCTGAGGTAGTCCATTGAACGGAAGACCAGTTTGCCGCAGATGCATTTGTTGTTGGATAGGGCACATCAGCAGGAATTGTAGCATCAGTGCCAGCAAATGCGATAGGGGCTTTTTGAATAATAAGACTCATATCATCAGACACCTGAGCAGTGCAAGGCGAAATTGCTGTTGAAGTCAACGTTAAAGTCACAGTTCCGGCCGTGTTATCATTTGTTCCCGGTGTGTAAGTTGGGTTAAGAGCGGTTGTCGAACTAAAAGTTCCGTTTCCTGATGTTGTCCATAAAACACTTGTCTGGTTTGTAGCTGTTCCGGCTAAAGCATGAGTGCTTCCCTGGCAAACTGTTGCATCAGCACCAGCATTCGCTGTTGGAGTTTTTTGGATGGTAAGAATTTTAGTATCAGTAGCAGAAACCGTACAAGGTGAGGTTGCTAAAGCGGTCAAGGTTAAAGTTACTGTCCCGATTGAAATATCTGATGTTCCAGGCGTGTAGATTGGGTTAAGAGCGGTTGTCGAACTAAAAGTTCCGTTTCCTGATGTTGTCCATAAAACACTTGTCTGGTTTGTAGCTGTTCCGGCTAAAGCATGAGTGC
>CAJATL010000338.1 GCA_903944895.1 uncultured Bacteroidota bacterium | reverse complement strand
CAGGTTTGTAATCTTACCGGACAAAAGGTTCTGGAGATTCCAGCACAAAACATGAGCGTTGGATCACACAGTCTGAGCATTGATGCTTCGACATTTGCACCAGGAGTTTATTTTTACACCGTAACTGCCGGCAGCGAATCGATCACGAATAAAATGATTGTTAAATAGTCGGTATTTAACTGAATAATAAAAAGCTTCTCCGTCTGGGGAAGCTTTTTTTTATGCTATTTATCTAAATTTTGGGTCTGTGATATGAAGTTAATGTTTCCCTTATAGAAAATTTAAAATGGATTTTAGCATCGATAATCGGGTGATTTTTAGAATCTCTTTCTCAAAATTTCCTACATTTGTTGCTTGTAATAATTTCGAATGTATGATTTTAACATTTTATTATAAACCTAATTTCAAAAAAATTATGAGGAAGTTTTTATTGTTTACGCTCATCATGAGTTTTGGATTAATTGGCTTTTCGCAATACAGGTCAAATTTTCCACGTGAATTAAGGAACCGCGCTGTTCAAAGGGAGCGCAGTGCAGCAAGCGATCCGGTTGCACCAATGACAAATGTTAAGTATTTACAGGCGCCGTTAAAATCTGCAGGAATGCTTTTTAACGAAACTGTAATTGCTGAAACGGTTTACGATTTTCCTACCAATTCGATGCTGGGAAACCGCATCTGGGCATGGGAAGATGGCACTGTTGCTGCTGTTTGTAGCTGGGGAATGCTTGATCCTAACTTTGCTGATCGGGGTACCGGATATAATTATTTTAACGGAACCACCTGGGGAGATAAACCAACACAGCGAATTGAAAATCTGAGATGTGGATGGCCAAATATCGCTGCCTGGGGAGCCGGAGAAATTGGTGTTTCTCATAATGGAAACACAGGTCTGGAGGTTATTAAACGTGCAGCTAAGGGCACTGGTGCCTGGACACAAACCAACTATCAGGGACCCTCACCGATTGAAGGAGACCCTACATGGCCACGATTGACAACTTCCGGCGACAACAACGAAGTTATCCACATGTTTTATAATTCTTATGTTGCTTACGAAGGTCAGGCTACAGCTTTATTGTATTCCAGATCGACAGATGGCGGCGAAACCTGGGATCCCAGAGATGTAATTCTTGACGGCATGGGAGCAGATTCCTATTTCGAAATCGGAGGCGACAATTATGTACTTGCTTCACGTGGTAATACTGTTGCTCTGCTTTGTGCTGATATGTTTTCCGATATGTTTATCATGAAATCGGTTGATAATGGCGAAAACTGGGAAAAAATTATTGTTTGGGAACATCCTTATCCATTTTTCGACTGGAACGTTACTATCACCACCGATACGCTTTACACCGTTGACAACTCAGCCGATATTGCCATTGACGCTAATGGAATGTGTCATCTTGTCTGGGGTGTTGGCCGTGTTGGTCACGATGCTGTTGGTACAACATACAGTTTCTGGCCAATCACCGATGGAATTGGTTACTGGAACGAAAGTATGGGCCAGATCCCGGAAAATGATAATCCTCACAAAACATTGATGCCCGAATACCTCGACGAAATGGGTATGTTGATTGGTTGGTTGCAGGATATTGATGGTAATGGAGTTAATATCGAAGATTATGAGGTTCTTACCTACCGGCAACTGGGCATGTCAACCATGCCAGCCATCACTATTGATGAAGATGGGTACATCTTGGTTGTTTATTCTGCAATTAATGAGGATGCAAATAATACAATCAGTTATTACAAACGTCTTTGGGCAAGAGCTTCTCCTGATTTGGGAACTACCTGGGGTGATTTTCATAATCTTAACGAAAGTATCATTCACATTTTTGATGAATGTGTTTACCCGGTTTTGGCAAAGAATTCTCCATATAACTTTTTCCATCTGATTTATCAAGCAGACGATTGGCCTGGTGTTTACATGAATCCGGGCGGCCAGCAACACGATCCGGTTGTAAATAAGGTTTATCACATGGCCATCGAAAAAGTGATTGTTGGTGTGAAAGATCAATCCGCCAATTCAGTTTTTGGAATTACAGTTTCCCAAAATTCACCTAACCCAACAAATGCCGTAACTACTATCGTTGTTGATGTTAAAACAGCAACCCAGGTTTCGGTGCAGGTTTGTAATCTTACCGGACAAAAGGTTCTGGAGATTCCAGCACAAAACATGAGCGTT
>CAJATL010000337.1 GCA_903944895.1 uncultured Bacteroidota bacterium | reverse complement strand
CCAATTTCAATTATGAGACAAAGCGGTATTTTCCGGTACCTCAGGCGGAAATTGATGCCAATCAGGCAATTAATCCATAAAACATCAAAAAAATTGAACAGGGATAACGCTGATTGAACGGATTTAAATATTTTGAAATAGAAAAACGAAAGACAAACAGCAGGGGGATACTTTTTATAATTAAGATGTAACGAGCGTTTTACATGGACCTGCTGATTTCTAATAAAATAACGTATGTAACATGTGCATGCACAAATAATTAATTAAATAAACCAAATCTTTACGAAAATGGAAAATCTAAGAAAACTGCACATGCTGCTGCTTATGCTTTTAGTAAGCTCGGCCATGATTATTGGATCGTGCAAAAAGGATGAAGATGAGGGCGACAAAACTGCTCTCAATGCATTAATTTCGGAGGCTGATGTAATTGCAAATGCGGCAACCACTGCCGCTTATCCGCAAACAGCAATTGACGAATTCAAAGCAACATTGCAGACTGTTAAAACTGCTTCTGTTGCTACACTCACACAGGGACAAGTTGATGACCTGGTTACACAGTTAAACACGGCCATGGACACACTTGCTTCTTATGGTACCGCTGCTTATGTTCAGCTTAACACATTAATTACCGAGGCTGATGCGCTTGCTAATGCTGCAACTACTGCTGATTATCCACAATCAGCAATCGACACTTACAAGACAACTGTTCAAACAGTGAAAACTGCTGCAGGTACTTTGCTTACCCAGGTACAGGTCAATAACCTGATTGTACAATTAACACAGGCAACCGAAACTTTCAGTGCTGCTGAATATGATATTATTCCAGCATCAGCATTGCTGATCGGTTTAAGTTTTGACGAAGGCACAGGAACAGAACTGACTACAGAAGGTAAAACTTTAACGGCTATTTTAACACCTGGCCCTTCTGAAATTTTTGGAACCGACACACATATTCCTTCTTTTATTGATGGGATCAGTGGTAAAGCCATGTATTTCAACAGAGGCTCACACCTCGAAATTAATGGTTACAATGCTGCCGATTTCCTGATCAACAAAATGTCTGTTGCTGTTTGGGTAAAACCAGACTCAACCCGACCAGGAAACTATATCGTTTCTTACAATTACTGGAATACCTGGAAATTCCAGATTCAGGAACAAAACAAACCATTTTACACAGTTCACACATCAACAGGATGGACAGATGCTGACAACCAGCATGATTTCTCTGCTCCAAATGGCGAATGGACACACATTGCCATAAGTATGGATCTTGTTGCCGAAACACTTGATATGTATGTTAATGGCGTAAATACAATGCATTGGACAACTGTTGACAAACCTAATTTGTCTGGAACACCAGCACCTTATGCTACTTTATTGCCTATCCTGGTTGGTTCGTGTACCACGTATGCCGAAGCAAAAGCTGCCTGGACCTGGAACTGGTCAGAAACTCCTGATGCTTGGGATCATTTTGTTGGCGCTATGGATGAATTCAAAATTTACAACATAGCCCTCACTGATGGTCAGGTTTCGAAACTCTACAATAACGAAAAACCGTAATTGGTTGGTTTGGTTTTTTAATAGTTTGTTAAATGTGGATAGGCTCAATATTTCCTGCTGAATTTTCAGCAGGAAATTGAGCCTTCCTCTTTATTAAGAATGGATGATGTTCTGATTTTCCCAAATTGTAAATTGGGGCTGAATAGTTGCTGATGAAAAGCAATGCCAACCATCAGATTAAGAGAAAATCTCAACGTAATAATTACAGAGGTGCAGCGCACCGTAATATTAATTTTAGAAGGATTTGGGTTTCCATCAAGCTTTAAGTAATCATGGTTAAATTTAGATTTGTTTCGATTATTTTGGTGGTTTTTTGTATTGGTTTACCCGCTAAAAGCCAGAAGCTCAACCTCCGTGTCGCTGGTGACAGCCTGGATGGTTTTCGTGTGGAATTGTTTGACGGAAACCGTTTGTTAGTAACCAACACCGAAGAGTTCTCCATCCGGTTTTTTAATACCGATGGCAGTACAACAGCACAAATCGGGACATGGAAAGGAGAAACCTGGACTGGGGATGATAAACAAATCCATCTGACCCGCAATTCATATTTAACCGAATTTGATGCTAATTTATCTGTAAACGTCACTTATGAGATTGTAAACCAGAACGTGGTGAAAAAGACGGTTCAACTCTTTCAGCCATCAATGACTGATTTGTATTATATTTTAGACGAATCCTCCCGCCCGCCACAAAAGCCACTCAAATTTTTAACTTTCGAACACGATAACTTTCCGGGAGGTTTTGTACATGAGATGTATCCCGCAGCAGGTTGGGTTACTCCTGATAATACTGTAGTTGGTTTTTTAACAGATGCCGGCTACCTTAACCAGTTTACACGCACTACCCGCCGCCGTTTCAGTGGCAGGGGAGGCGGTTTTGTTGGCATGCGGTTACTTCCTGACCCGGAATTATATTCCGTTTCAACGCCGGAAGAGCAGGCTCAGAAGAACAATTATGTCCGTCAGACCTTTGGTGAAATGTACAATCTGGATGCAGGAACCACGTCTATTGTTGATGCAGGCAGCAATTATCAGAATGACGGAAATGTTGAAGTTTTAAAAAATGACACCATGATTTCGCTGATCTGTCATCCCGGTGGCAGGGCAGGCATCGAAATGATCGCCCCATTTAAAGATCAGAAAATTTACACCATCACTTTCCTCTGCAAAGGCAACACTCCGCTGGCACTCAAGCTTTTCAGAGTGCGCAACGGTGTAAAAACCACCGAGCTCGAAGAAGGCGTAAAATACATCGATAATTTCCCTGCAAACGAACAGGAATGGACGCTTTTTAAAGGCAGTATCCTGATCCCCTATATCGGGAATGATTCGGTAACCATGTTCATTGGCACACAATCGGGCAAGGAATCCTGGTTGCAGATAAAAGACTTTCAATTTACTGAGCATCAGCCAAAACAGGAAGCTTACAACCTGCTTCCGATGGGAAAATCCATCGAAAAAACAACCTTTATTTTTGTTGAGCCTTACACAAACCACAAAGAATTTATGATTTCGGCGCAAACCCGCCTGGCAGAAGGAAAAGGCTTCGAAGGAACGCAAATCGAAAAAATGCTGTACGCCAATTTCAACATGCTTACCTGGATTACCTCTGTGCATGACATGACTCCTTTTAATGTTCCAAACATGAATTATTCGCCCGATATGTACAACCGGGATTCGTTTTTCTCCACGGTCGCCACCTATAATAAGGGTTTGAATCTTGCCATCTGGGAACAATGGGGCAAAACGCAAACGCCACAGGGTGGAATTGGCACCATTATTACGCCGTACATGGGAAGCATCGAAGCCAAAGACAACGAAGCCACCATCGAATGGCTGATCTGGGCGATGCTGAACAAACGCCGATTTGGGGTCAGTCTGCCACAGGATAAGATAAAAAAAGCCGTCGGCTATGTTTTGAATGAATTCGACGCTCAACACGACGGCATCTGCCGTTCGCACTTCTCACTCAGCCAGGTTGATATTGTTGATTTTAACCCAAAAACCGACCGTCTTGCTGTCAACCAGGGTATGTTGGCCATCGCGCTGCGAACAATAAAAGAACTCGGATTTGATGTATCGGAAGCCTACATCGAAAAAGCAGAACAGGAATACCGGAATTTTTATGACCCGCAACGGAAACATCTCCTTTTCGACAGGAAATATCCTGACATCATCACGCTCACCGATCTGGAGCCGGAGTTTTTCTCGCTCTGGCTTTTCAAGAGGCCAATGTTGACGGATGAAATGGTTATTAATCACCTTGATCAGATCCCCATTCTTAACAAAGTGACTGATTCGCCCCACCCGGAATTAGGAACCACCGCTCCTATTTGTGTGCGTCTTACAAACGATAGTATTGGTTTTGCCTACCTGTCGGGTGATTACCAGCCTTTCGAAAAATTCGGCGAAGCCAATTATAGCAATGGTCAGAATGACGGCTATTATTATAACGGAGGAAGCTGGCTTCGGGCGGAATATTGCGCCTACGTTGTCGGTTTGAAGCATGGCTGGGAAAAAGCCGAAAAACGCATGGAAAACCGGATCTGGGCTGAGATCAACCTGAACCCGGAATGGCCTTTCAGCAAGGAATTCATCCCTACCAAATGGACAAGCACCGATTCCTGGTGGGTATCTACAAAGGGGCTTTGCTGGAATGTCTTCGTGCTAATGGCCGATGAAGTCACCGGAATTCGCAAACCTGAAATGGACCCCGACTATCAAAAGCGATAAACAGCGAGGCCGTTTTGTAATCGTTCTTTTTTTTGATGAAATAAGTACATGGGTGAAAACCTACCAGGTCTTATAGACCTGTGAGGTTTGGAATTAAGAGGAAACCTCACAGGTTTTGCAAACCTGGTAGGTTAATAGTAGGTTTGGAATCAGGAGGAAACCTACCAGGTTTTACCCCGATAGTTGTCGGGGCTGTTGGGTATAAAATCAATTAGTTACAATGATTAAAAATGAATTTATGATAATTCCGGACTTCTCTAAAAACTTTTCTAAAATGAAACAAATTCTACTTTTAATCTCGTTTTGCATTTTTTTGTTGCAATCTTTCGCGCAGCCGGGGCAATTAAGCATTTCAAGGATTGATCTTATGCCGGATTTGCCAACGCCGCTTCAGATCAGAGACTGGAACGTGGTAACCGTGGATTACGACAACTTCGTTTTTGATCTTCAGAAATCAGGACAATACCTGCCTCTTTCGCGACTTGGAACTGCCGGTGAGTATAATTATCCTGATAATATTCCACTTTTTCTCGATTCATACGTTGGCGCCGAAAATCATCTCAACCAGGCCGAAGCCATCAATATTTTACCTGCTATTGTTGGTGCATCATTTGCGGGTATTGATAAAAGCAACCAAAACGGCCTGAATTGGGTGGCCATGAGCAAAGATTTCTTTAATCTTAAAAATGGTCAGGATGTCTATCTTAACAGTTATTCGACAACTTCCGGCGACGACTGGTGGTACGATGTGATGCCCAACGTTTATTTTTATCAGTTAAAAGCGTTGTACCCCAATGCTGCGCCGGAATTCAGCAGCCAGTTTACAACCATTGCCGACCGGTGGCTTTATTGTGTAAACCAGCTTGGAGGAAATACAACGCCCTGGACGGCGCCTTACATGAATTACCGGGCATTTGACCTTAACACCGGACTTCCGTTAACCAGTGGCGTTCCGGAACCCGAAGCCGCCGGAAGCATAGCCTGGCTGCTTTACAATGCATATCTCGAAACTGGGAGTAGGAAATATCTCGAAGGCGCCCAGTTAGCGATGGATTTTTTGGGAAGTTTTGAGACAAATCCATCGTATGAACTGCAATTAGCTTACGGAACGCTGGTTGCTGCCCATATGAATGCTGTTGAAGAAACAAGTTATCCAGTGCAAAAACTGCTCGACTGGTGTTTCGACCGTGGCGACCTCAGAGGTTGGGGGGCTATTGTTGGCAACTGGGGAGGTTATGATGTTTCGGGATTGATCGGTGAAGCCAACGATGGAGGCGATGATTATGCTTTTGTGATGAATGGCTTCCACCAGGCTGCTGCGTTGGCGCCACTTCCCAAATATGACAAACGTTACGCCCGCGCCATCGCCAAATGGATTCTTAATTTGACAAATGCCAGCAGGTTGTTTTATTGGAACGCGCTTCCGCAGGATCATCAGGATTCTTATGCCTGGGCTTCGGCCTATGACCCAACGGCCTGCATTCCGCACGAAGCGATGAAAGAAGTTTTACAGGGAAAAACTCCTTTTGCCACCGGTGACGCCATCGGAGGTGGATGGGCGGCAACCAATTTGTCGCTTTACAGTGGCTCAGGTGTTGGCTATCTTGCAGCAGTGGTAAAAGCCACCAACATTCCCGAAATTCTTCAGATCGACCTCAATAAAACCGACCTTTACGGAGACGATTCCCCCGTTTCGTATCTCTATTTTAATCCGACACAGGAAAGTAAACAGGTTCAGGTTAATCTGCCGCAAGGCAATTTCGGGGTTTACGAATCTTTAACTGAAAACGTCTTACAAACTGGTGTTTCCGGTTCTTTTCAACTTTCAATCCCGGCAGGAGAGGTAAGATTGATCAGGCTGTTTCAGTCGGGGCTGATTCCTGAAAACTACAATGGCCGTCTTTATGCCGGTGATGATGTGCTCGATTATCATTACCAGTACGATTATACCGAAAACCTGCGTATTAAGGCGCTTTCGACCGATAAAAATCCTTTGCTGGTAAGTACAGGGTTTACGGCTTATTGTGAGCCTGGAAATGTAAATCCGGGTGATGATGTGCAGTTTGAGTGGTTCATGGATGATGTCCTTGTTCCCGGCCAGAACCAGTCGCAGGCAACACTGATTGCACCTTCGCTTCCTGAGCAATTGGTGCTTAAATGTAAAATCAGTTTTAATGGCCAGATTGCCGTTGACACGCTTAATTTGCAGGTTGTGGCGCACATTGCTGTTCCTCCGGTTGTAAATGGAATTGATGCAGCAACAAAATACACAGCAATTAACGAGAATAATACTTTCACGGCTTCGGTAGTTCCTGCGCAGGGTGAAATCCTTCAATATTTGTGGAGCGCAACTTCAGGCGTTTTAAACCAAAATACCGGGAATACGGTAACCTGGCAGGCTCCTGGCAATCCGCAGGTTGGAACCATCACCTTAACGGTGACAAACCAGGACTTGCTTTCGACAACAGTTACGGCAGGTGCACTTGTAAAAGATACAAGTTTCGCGGCACAAACCCCGCTCATCTGGTACTCTTTTGATTTCAATAACTTGAATGCTGTTGCTGATAATTTTCATGCCACCGTTTCCGGAGTATCAAAAACAGAGGATGCCCGCGGTATGCCCTCTCTGGCATACCGATTTACCGCTGGACAAAACATCATCTTTACCGAAAACAACAGCGCCCTCAACTTTGGCGATGCGATAAGTGTGAGTTGCTGGGTAAAATGCGAACAACTCAACACCGAACGATTTATCATTTCCCATGGTTCATGGCAGCAGCGGTACAAACTTTCGATCACACCCGAAGGCCGGTTTCGATGGACGGTAAAAACAAATACCGGTGTTTTGGACCTTGATGGTTCTTCGCCAATCGAGCTGAACCGATATTACCATGTAACTGCGCTTTATACCGGCTATTCGATGGAATTGTATGTTGATGGAACCCTTGACACCTTCAAACCTTTCACCGGAACTATTCAATCTTCAACCAAACCCTTGACCATTGGCCGGATGGACGATGTGGAAACACTTTACGCCCTTCGCGGAAGCGTGGATGAAGTTAAACTCTGGGATAAAGAAATTCCGGTTTCGCAAATCGAACAATTAAAAAACCAGTGGGCTACCTCCGCCGGAATTGATGAAAATGAAACCGCCGTCAGGGTTTATCCAAACCCCGCTAAAAATCAGTTTTATATCGAACTTGCCGGCAACAACCGGGCAAAACAGGTTTCTTTGATTGCTCCGGATGGCCGAAAAATCGCCGATTATCCGGTCGTTTCTCAGGATTTACCCATCGTTATTGAAGTTCCTCAGCTTTTATCGGGGATTTATTTTTGTAAAATCCGGTTGGAAAGCGGAAAGATAATTATCCAAAAAATTGTTTTTAGTCAATAATCGCGGCTGGTTTAAAACTGTTGAGATCGCATCGTTTAATTGCCGTTCATTCAAAACAGTAAAAGATTAATGAGTACAGTCTAAAACTGTTAATTTTGGGCTAAAGCCCGGTAACATGCTGGTATTTAATTGCCCCGACCTTAAGATCGGGGCAATTGATGCCTTGATATTTTGGGCTTTAGCCCACTTAATTTCATATTCGACACCTTTTTATCCCAGTCTCATTATTTGCTGCCTATTTTTGGTGTGATAAGATGATTTATCAAAATATTCGGAATTCATTCCGAAAATTTGTATTTTTGTCGAAATCATTCTAAGCATGGAAAAAGATGAAATAAAAACCATCATTGCCGAAAACATCAGCCTGGCCAAAAAGGGAACTTTCAGAAATCGCACTGCACAAACCAAAGCGCTGGAATTATTGGCTGTAAAACACATTCTATCCATTGTTGGGGTTCGGCGCTGCGGGAAATCCACCCTCATGAAGTTGCTTGTCAGGGCTGCTTTGAACGTGACAAACGAAGAAAATATCCTTTATCTGAACCTGGAACATCCTTATTTTAACCAGTTTAAGCAGGATGTAAATAATCTTCAACTCATTTACGATATCTTTAAACAAGGAACTTCTCCCGACATAAAGTGTTATATTTTTTTAGATGAGATTCAGTTTTTTTCGGATTGGCAGGTGTTTATAAAATCGCTTTACGAACGTGATGAAGCCAAAATTGTGCTGACGGGTTCAAATTCCAGGTTGCTGTCGTCCGATCTCGCAACAATGCTTTCAGGCAGGACCATCCCTTTGCAGATGTTTCCGTTTTCGATAGAAGAAGCCGATACCCAACTCGAAAAATATTTGACTGAGGGAGGATTTCCGGAAGTTGTGCTTAACGAAGGCACGCCAAAACTACTGGCCGAAATGTATTATAAAAACATTCTTTACCAGGATGTTATACCCCGGTTTGGAATTCAAAATACGCTGGCCATGGAAAATATTTCTTACTATCTGCTTTCGCAGATGGGAAAAGAGATTTCATACAACACCCTTAAATCGGTGGCACATCTCGACGACAAGACGGCAAAACAGTACATTTCCTATCTTCAGGATGCAAACCTGCTTTATGTGATTTCCAACTACGATTTTTCACTTAAAAAACTGATTGGCAACAAAAAGAAAGTTTATTTGGTTGATCCCGTTTTTACGCAAATCTCCTTCAAAAATTCACCCGACACCGGCCGGCTTTTCGAGAATTTTGTTTTTATGACACTAAAACGGCTGGGCAAGGACATTTACTTTTTGCAAAATGGCGGTGAGTGTGACTTTATTATTAAAGATGGCCTGAATATTTCGCACGCCATCCAGGTTTGCTATGACCTGACCGAACAAAACCGCGAAAGAGAGCAAAAAGGACTGGTGATAGCCATGGAAAAGTTCGGCTTAACCGAAGGTTTTATCGTAACAAAAGACCAGGATGAGCAAATTGAAATTGCCGGGAGAATGATACATGTTTTAAATGCTAATCAATTTGTTGGGAAATTCGGAATGAATTCCGAGTATTCATGATTTCTATATAAACATCATATTTCCTGATAGATAGATTAGGACAATATTTTGAATTTAGCTGGTAGTGCATTAAACACTACTTTTGTCCCATCAAAAAAATGAACTCATTTTCATCAAAATTCATTTTTAATTGTTTGTTTGCAACCGAAGGAGATATTCCTTTCGATAATTTATTTGTCAGAATTTTATATGATCAATTTCGAAAAATTTACCCTCAAAAATGGTCTTCGCGTAATCGTTCATCACGACGAATCAACGCCAATTGTGGCCATCAACGTGCTTTACAATGTGGGCGCCAGGGACGAAGACCATTCAAAAACGGGCTTTGCACACCTTTTTGAGCACCTCATGTTTGGTGGCTCGGTGAACATTCCTAAATATGATGAGCCGCTCGAAAAAGCCGGAGGTGAAAACAACGCTTTCACCAACAACGACATCACCAATTATTACCTCACACTTCCTGTGCAAAACATCGAAACCGGCTTTTGGCTTGAATCCGACAGGATGTTTCAACTGGCTTTTTCAGAGAAAAGTCTCGATGTGCAGCGCAACGTGGTTACGGAGGAGTTCAGGCAAACCCATCTTAACCAGCCTTATGGCGATGTCTGGTTGCTGCTGAGGCCGCTGGCTTACAAGGTCCATCCTTATCAGTGGTCAACCATCGGCAAAGAAATTTCGCACATCCAGAATGCTGTGATGGACGATGTGAAGGCTTTTTATAAGAAATTTTACAACCCCAACAATGCAATTTTGGTTGTTGCCGGAAATGTTGAAACTGCCGAAATTAAGATTCTGGCCGAAAAATGGTTTGGCCCCATCCAAAATGATGGTGAAAACCAGCGGAACATTCCGAAAGAGCCGCCGCAAACCGAAGCGAGGTTGCTTGTCACCGAAAACAATGTGCCACTTGATGCCATTTACAAAGCCTGGCACATGTGTGGCCGCATGGATGCTGCCTATCATCCGACCGATTTATTGTCGGATATTCTGAGCAACGGAAATTCATCCCGACTTTACAACGAACTTGTAAAAAACAAAAAACTCTTCAGCGACCTGAACGCCTATATTTTGGGCAGCAGCGATGAAGGATTATTTGTTGTTTCGGGAAAGCTCGTAAAAGGTGTAAAACTTGAGGATGCCGATGCAGCCATCATTGAAGAGCTGGATAAAATGAAAAACGATGAAATTGATGAGCGCGAACTTCAAAAAGTTAAAAATAAGATTGAGGCCAATCTTGAATTTTCGGAGATGAATGTGCTCGAAAAAGCCATGAATCTTGCCTTTGCCGAACTCATGGGCAACGCCGCCGATGTTAACGAAGAAGGCAAAAAATACCAGGCCGTCACCGCAGAACAAATCCGCGAAACAGCCAGGCAGGTGCTGCGACCAGAGAATTGCTCGACGCTTTATTACAAATCGCAAAAACTTTAATTCGACAATGTGACGATTCGACAATTCGACAATGGAAGAATGGAAGAATGAATAAATTCGACAATTCGATGATTCGACAATGGAAAAAGAGAAGAAGAATGAAAAATTGGAAAAATGAATTAATTCGACACCCGATAGCTATCGGGGCGACGATGGAAGAATGGAAATTTGGAAGATTGGTCATCCACAATTCCACCATTCCAATATTCTTTTATCGGATTAGCTCATTGTCGAATTACCACATTGTCGAATCGTCGAATTACCACATTGTCGAATCGTCACATACTTCCACCTTTCCATCATAAATCGTACTTTAAAAACTAACAAATGACGACTCAGGATTTTAGAAAAACACATCCGCAATCAAAGGCCATCGAAACGATGAGTCTGGTTGAACCCGAAAAATATTTGCTGGATAACGGCATACCGGTTTACCTCATCAATGCCGGCACACAGGAGATTGTAAAAATTGACCTGATTTTTGATGCCGGTACACTGCTGCAGGATCAATCACTGCAGGCGCAGTTTACGAGCAAATGTCTCATCGAAGGAACCGAAAGTTTCGACTCAAAAACGATTGCCGAAATAGTGGATTTTTACGGGGCTTACCTGAAACCTTCGGTCACACGCGACGATGCCGAAATTTCGCTGTACAGCCTGAACAAACATCTCGAAAATCTTATGCCTGTATTTGCTGAGGTGGCGCTGCAGCCAACTTTTCCTGAGCATGAAGTCCAGACCATGGTACAAAAACTCCGTCAGGAATATCTCGTAAATATGGAGAAAGGAAGTTTCATCGCGCAGCAGCATTTTTCGCCTTTGATTCATGGCGAGCAGCACCCTTACGGGAAAACCATGGTCCTTGGAGATTATGAAAATATTAACTCACAGGTTCTGCATCAATTTTTTACCAGATTTTATAAAACTGCGGGGTTTAAAATCATTGTTTCAGGAAAAGTGAATAATGGCCTGATCAAGCTGTTGAACCGATATTTCGGGCAACATAAAGTTACTTTTGAAGAACATGTGATCGAAAATCTGACAAACACACCTTCGGGAATACCAAAGCATTTTATCGAAAAAGGCGATGCACTCCAATCGGCGCTGCGGATTGGAAAAGCGACCATCAACAAACATCACCCCGATTTTCTTCCTTTTATGGTTGTCAACACCATTCTGGGAGGTTATTTTGGATCGCGGCTCATGACCAATATCCGCGAGGATAAAGGCTACACTTACGGAATTGGCTCTGGCCTTGGGTCGTTTAAACATGCCGGAATGTTTTTTATCGGTTCAGAAGTAGGAAACGACGTTACCGAAAAAGCCATCGAACAGATTTTTATCGAAATCGAAAAACTTAAGTCCGAACCTGTAAAAGCCGAAGAACTTTCGCTGGTAAAGAACTATTTGCTGGGTACCTTCCTTCGCAGTGCTGACGGGCCTTTCGCCCTGGCCGACCTTTTTAAGGCTACCCTCGATTATGGCATGGACATGCGTTATTACGATACTTTTTTACACACCGTTAAAAACATCACCATAAAAGATATTCAGGAAATTGCCGTTAAATACCTGCAGACTGATCAGATGATCACTCTGGTGGTTGGAAATCCGGTAAATTAAGAGTAAGATGATTCTGAAAAGATTATTGATTGTTGTTTTTGTAATTGCGATTATTTGTTGTAAGGAAAATTTCTCTTTTGGTCAAATACCAACTCCTGTCGAAGTTGATACAATCAGCATTATCAATAATAAAGCGTTCATAACATGGATTCCTAAAAATGACGGCATCACGGTCAGGTATGTGATTCATCGCAGTGGATGGGAAAAAACATCAAATTATTATATTCCTTACAAGGATACCCTTGGGCCAATTATTGGAATTAATAACGACCACTATACCGATGACAGTAAAAATCCATGTGATAGTTCATTTACATACACGGTTCAGGCAATAAATGATTTTGGTGATGGCAGTATCCTTCAGAATACTGATTCACTCAAAACCATTCTCTTATCAAAGCCAATATTGGATAAGTGCCTCAATACTTTTACGCTACGTTGGACAGGCTATATCAACATGCCTCCAGCTCCTGGAGCATACAAGGTTTTTGCTTCAACAACCGGTGAAACAGGTCTTTTTACAGAAGTCGGATCAACTACTACCACAAGCTTTGTTTACGAAAACCCCACTCCTGGAGTCGAATATACTTTTATGATCAGGGCAGTAAACAGCGATGGAACAAAATCTTCATCCTCCTGCAAACAATCCATAACATCCTACGCGCCTTTGCAGCCCGACTGGGTTTACCTGCGCTATGCCACGGTGGAAAATAACGACCATGTTAAACTTGAGTGGACCGTTGGGAACGATGCCCCAATTTCAAAATTTAAAATTCTCAGGTCAACTGACGGACTGACTTTTGATACTATTGGCGAAAATATCCAGACGGGCACTTTCAAACCTTCAACTGTATTTATTGATACCGACGCTGATTTTAATGCCCAAAGTTATTATTATCAGATCAGGGTTTGCGACAGTTGTGGCGTAGATAGACGGGCTTCGGAAAATACTGCCAGAACAATACATTTGTCAGGTATTCCGGGTATTACCGGAAGTGCAAACGACCTGAGCTGGAATCATTACGAAGGCTGGGATTTTGGAAATTCCGGCATTGATTTTTACAAGATATTCCGAAAAGTCAATGGCACCGACAATGGAATTGATAATCCCTTGTTTCCATCAGAAACAACCTATTTAGATGAAGTTTCAGCTTTTTCAACTTCTGAAGGTGTTTTTAATTATTACATCGTTGCCTACGAAAATGATGGTGATAATGGATTTGAAACGTTTAAAGACTTTAGTATTTCCAACGAAATCGAGATAAAACAGGAAACCCGCGCTAATCTGCCCAACGCATTTACGCCCGGGCGCCCTCCGAATGAAAAATTTAAACCTATGCTTGCCTTCATTGACATTGACGGTTACAGCCTTGCCATTTTTAATAAATGGGGTCAATTGATTTTCATAACCGAAGATCCGTCCGGTGATGGTTGGGATGGCAAGTTTAAAGGCGAAATTGTTCCAACCGACAGCTATGTTTACCAGCTAAAATACCGGACACCACAAGGCCAGAATCTCGAAAAGATGGGCACTGTAACAGTAATCAGATAGGTCTGAATCTTCATACAGGTGAAAACTGATGTTTTGGATTTGAACAAAATTCCACAAAATGAGGTTTAACACCTTCAATCATCCTCAATTTTTGTACATTTGCCGCAAAATTAAAAAACCGTTATAAATGGCTATAAATCAGGATAAATTCACCGAAGAAGGGCTGACCTACGACGATGTGTTACTGCTGCCTGCATACAGCGAAGTGTTGCCCCGCGAAGTCGAACTCAACACGTTTTTTACCGCCGGCATCCGGATGAATATCCCGATTGTTTCGGCTGCCATGGACACGGTTACCGAGCACAAACTTGCTATTGCCATGGCGCAGGACGGTGGTATTGGTGTTCTTCATAAAAACATGAGCATCGAAAAACAGGCCAACGAAGTTAAAAAAGTAAAGCGCGCCGAAAACGGGATGATTCTCGATCCCATCACACTCGACAAGAGTGCCAAGGTCCGCGATGCGCTCAGCATTATGAAGGAATACGGCATTGGTGGTATTCCGGTAGTTGACCGGGGAAACCGATTGGTGGGAATTCTTACCAACCGCGACCTTCGCTTCGAGCGAAACATGGAACGCCCTGTTGCTGAAATCATGACCCATGAAAACCTTATCACCACCACTGAATTTACAGATTTTGAAAAAGCTGCCGAGACGCTTCAGCAATATAAAATCGAAAAGCTCCCTGTTGTCGACAAGGATTACAAACTCATCGGGCTGATTACTTACAAGGATATTATCAAAATTAAGGCAAGGCCAAACGCCTGCAAGGACGAAAGAGGCCGCCTCAGGGTTGCCGCTGCCGTTGGTGTTTCGGGCGATGTTTTCGAACGTGCTTCTGCCTTGGTCGCCAACCAGGTTGATGCAATCGTGATCGACACAGCCCACGGTCATTCCATCGGCGTAATCGAAACTATAAAGCGGATTAAAAAAATGTTTCCCGATCTTCAACTGGTCGTTGGAAATATCGGAACCGGCGAAGCTGCCAAAGCCCTGGTCAGGGCTGGTGCCGACGCAGTTAAAGTGGGAATAGGACCAGGGTCGATTTGTACGACGCGCATAATTGCCGGCATCGGAATTCCTCAACTCACCGCGGTTTACAATGTGGCGCGTGCCATCAGCGACACCAATATCCCGATTATTGCCGACGGCGGAATCCGCTACACCGGCGATATTGCCAAAGCAATTGCGGCAGGCGCACACTCAATCATGGCCGGTTCGCTGTTTGCCGGTGTAGAAGAATCTCCGGGTGATACCATCATTTTTGAAGGAAGAAAATACAAAACCTACCGCGGTATGGGCTCGATTGATGCCATGGAGCAGGGTTCGAAAGACCGCTATTTCCAGGATATGGAAGAAGATGTAAAAAAACTGGTTCCCGAAGGTATAGTCGGTCGAGTTCCTTACAAAGGAACGCTTTCGGAAGTTATTCATCAGATGGTAGGTGGGCTCAGAGCCGGAATGGGTTACACAGGCTCACAAAATATCAGCGAACTTCAAAAAGCCAGATTTATTAAAATTACTGCTGCCGGAGTTATCGAAAGCCACCCCCACGATATCACCATCACCCATGAGGCACCCAATTACAGCAAGCATTAATATCCTGATGTTTATAGTTAAAATAAAATAAAATTCTCAATTTTTCGTAAAACAATACGTTGTTCATGTTTTTTAATTTCATCTGAAAACTAATTTTTCACAGTAATGACACAAATTTTTTCTCTCAAAAAAAATCATTTTTCCATTTTGAAAGCCAGATTATTGCTGACTATTACAGCATTAATTCTGTTAACACCTGTTTTTACAGCAAAAGCACAAAATGAAACCGACCCGGTTCTGCTCAATATTGCCGGTGAAAACATTTCTAAAACCGAATTTCTTTCGGTTTACCAGAAAAACAATGTTAACGGTGAAGTTCTGGATAAGAAATCCCTGGAGGAGTATCTCGACCTTTTCATCAATTTTAAGCTCAAGGTCAGAGAAGCCACAGATATGGGCCTGGATACGGCCGCTTCGTTTGTTAACGAATTAAAAGGTTACCGCGACCAGTTGGCAAAACCTTATTTTGTTGATGAAGAAGTAAACAAAGAATTGCTTCAGCAAGCCTATGATCGTAAAAATATCGACATCAGGGTAAGTCATATTCTCATCCGCGTCGAGAAATTTTCGACACCAGCAGATACGCTTGCTGCATTAAAAAAGACTCAGGAAATACGCGCCAGGATCATGAAAGGCGAAAACTTTAACGATGTTGCAGCCGAGGTTTCCGAAGATCCTTCGGCACGCGATATGCCGTCACGTGGATTTCAACCCGCCCGGAAAGGAAATCGTGGAGATATCGGATATTTTTCGGTTTTCGACATGGTTTATCCATTCGAAGAAGCTGCTTTTAACCAGGAAGTTGGCGAAGTTTCACAACCAATCAGGACAGATTTTGGCTATCATTTGATTCTGGTTACAAGTAAACGCCCGGCTTTAGGCAAGGTTCAGGTTGCACATTTATTCCTGCAGATGCCTGCCAATTCGACCAAAGAGGATTCGGCAAGAATTGAAATGAAGACAGATTCGCTTTATCAAGCCCTGGTTAATGGTGCCGATTGGGATGATCTGGTTTCAAAGTTTTCTGACGATAAAAGCTCAGCAATGAATAAAGGTGTGCTTCCATGGTTTGGTTCAAACCGGATGGTTCCTGAATTTATCGACGGCATCGCCGAATTAAAAAACATCAATGATATTTCAAAACCTGTGCTTACCTCTTATGGCTGGCACATCATCAAATTGGTCGACCGTAAACCTATCGGAACTTTTGATGAAGAAAAAGCTGATCTCAAACAGAGTTTAGCCAAAGATACCCGCTCCAACAAAAGCAAGGAATCGATCATTATCCGCATCAAAAAGGAAAATAATTTTGTTGAATATCCAAAAGCCAAACAGGCATTTTACAGCCTGATGGACAGCAGCATTTACAATCGTAAATGGGAACAAAGCAAGGCTGATGGCCTTAGCGACAAAATATTTAAACTTGGTGACGAAAAGTATGACCAGCAACAGTTTGCCGAGTTTATCTTCAAGCACCAAACCATCAGCACCAAAGAAACCTACGAGGCTTTTATCGACGAAAGTTTTAATAAATTTGTCGAAGAAAAAGCCATTGCTTACGAAGATGCCCGCCTTGAGCAAAAACATCCTGAGTTTAAATCGCTGGTTAACGAATATCGTGATGGAATTCTCCTGTTTGAACTTACCGACCAGAAAGTCTGGAGCAAAGCCATCAAAGATACCACTGGTTTAAAAGAGTTTTACGAATTGCACAAAGCCGAATATATGTGGGGTGATCGCGTAAACGCTACTTTGATTACTTCCACAACCCAGGATGGCGCCGATAAAGCGATGAAACTGGCTAAAGCAGGTAAAGATGGCGACCAGATCCGTGAAGAACTTGCCGCTGATACGCTGGTTCAGCTTACCGTTGTAAGTAAAAAGTTCCCTAAAAACGATAACGACATCATTGATGAAATTAGCTGGAAAAAGGGCGTTTCGAAAATTGTTCCTACCAAAGACGGGAAATTTGGTTTCGCAATTATCCACGAATTGGTAGGCCCGGAGCCAAAAACTTTAAGTGATGCCCGCGGGCTGATTACTGCCGATTATCAGAATTTCCTTGAGCAGGGATGGATAAAAGAATTGAAGGCAAATTATACTGTCACCGTAAATCAGGACGTTTTATCGCAGATTAAATAGTCAGGCTTTGATTTGAAGAGAACAACATTTTCATTTTTAATTCTCATATTTATCATAGGCTCTTGCGGTAAATCTGGTTATAACCGATCCGAACAGGTACTTGCAAGAGTCTATGATTCTTATTTGTATGTTAACGATTTAGGAAGTTTGATTCCGGAAGGCACTAGTGCTGCCGACAGTGTTTTATTTGTGAGGAGTTATGTTGATAATTGGATTAAAGGCCAGTTGCTGCTGTATCAGGCCGAAAAAAATCTGACAAGCGAGCAAAAAAACTTCGAAGATCAATTAAGAGATTATCGAAACTCGCTTATCGTTTACAAGTATGAAACTGAACTTATCAATCAAAACCTCGATACATTGGTCGAAAATCATGAAATTGAGGAGTATTACTACAAAAACCAGAAGAATTTCCAGTTAAAGGACAATGTTGTTCAGGCCGTTTATGTAAAAATCAAGTCGGATTCACCTAAAATTCGTAAAATTATCCAGTATGCAAAATCTGATGAACAGAGCGATCGCGATTCACTGGAACTTAATTGCACACGCTTTGCCGAGGATTATCAGATTATTGATAATGACTGGATTACTTTTGACGACTTTTTGGATAGATTGCCGCTTGATGTTTACAACCAGGAATCTTTTCTCCGAAACAACAGTTTTATTCAGGTATCCGAAGATGATTACACCTATCTGGCAAATATCCTCGATTACAGGTTAAGCGAGAGCTTATCGCCGCTTTCGCAGGAATACAATAACATTAAGTCGATCATTCTTAATTTGCGTAAAAGGGCATTGATAAAGCAAATGCACCAGAAAATTTACGATGAAGCCTTGAAAAAAGAAGAATTTGAATATTTTTAATCTGAACATTTTTACATGAAGAAACTGATCATATTATTCGTTGTACTTTTTATTAGCTTCGTTAATGCTGAAGCCCAACCCACGGGAGGCACCATGATTGACGAAGTAGTTGCTGTTGTCGGCAAGAATTACATCCTTCTTTCCGACATCGAGAATTCATATCTTCAGATGCGTATGCAGGGAGGTATCACCGGAAGCGAATCAACAACAAAATGTCAGATTATCGAAAACCTCCTGTTCGAAAAACTCATGCTGCACCAGGCCGAACTCGACAGTATTGAGGTTACACCCGATCAGGTTGACTCGGAACTCGACCGCAGGATGCGCTATTTCATTAACCAGTTTGGCACGCAGGAAAAACTCGAAAAATTTTACGATAAATCAGTTGTTGAGTTTAAGTCAGAGCTGCGCGATGTTATTTTGCAGCAGATGAAAATCGAAAGAGTGCAGGGAAATATCACCGAAAAAACCAAAGTTACGCCTTCCGAAGTGAAGACTTTTTTTAAAAGTGTTCCTGTTGACAGCATTCCGCTGGTAGGATCGGTTGTTGAGGTTTCACAGATTGTTAAGAAACCACCCATTAGCCCTGCCGAAAAATTTGAAGTCAAAGAAAAGTTGATAAAGTTACGCGAAAGGGTTGTTAATGGCGAAAGTTTTGAAGCCATGGCCAGGTTGTATTCCGAAGATCCAGGTTCAGCAAAGCTTGGAGGCGATCTTGGATTGCACGGCCGCGGGGAATTGTATGCCGAATTTGAAGCTGTTGCTTTTAAGTTAAAGCCAGGAGATATATCTGACATTGTCGAAACCGAGGCAGGCTATCACATCATTCAGTCCATCGAACGAAGAGGTGATTTTGTAAGGGTGCGGCATATTTTGCTGCGGCCCAAAGTTTCGCCTGTGGCGCTTGCCGAAGCCAAAGTTTTCCTCGACAGTATTGGACTGCTCATCCGCGCAGACTCGATTTCGTTTGAAGATGCAGTTAAGAAATTTTCGACCGACCCATCAAAAAATAATAATGGCCTTCTCATAAATCCTTACACCGGAAGTGGTGATTGGCCCGTTGATCAGCTCGATCCAAAGGTATTTTTTGTGGTTGATAAGATTGCTGTGGGCGAAATTTCGCAAACGGTTGTGATGGAAGATGAGAAAGGCGAACAGGCATACCGGATTTTGAAGTTGAATAAACGAACACAACCTCATCGCGCCAATCTCAGCGAAGATTACGATCAGATTCAAAACTGGGCCTTGCAGATGAAAAAACAGGAAGCCATCAAAAAGTGGATAGCCACTAACTCTAAAAATACCTACATTAAAATCAGCGATAACTACAAGGATTGTGAATATCAGCAGAAGTGGAATTAATAATTAGGCAGTTAGGAAGATGGTTGATTTAGGATTTCAGGTTTTTGATTTAGGATTTCAGATTTAGGACTGGCAACTGCGAACTGGCAACTGCCAACTTGTTATTTGAGATTTGAAATTTTTTCGCTTTTCGCCTTGCTGTGTGCAATTTGAATTTTGTTATTTGTTATTTGTTATTTAAATAAAGTTATGCAATACAAATCAGATGTTGAAGCCATTGATGAATTTGGCAAAAAGATAAAAATACTTCAGAATGAAATTGCCAAAGTAATTGTTGGCCAGGATGAAGTTGTTAAAAATGTTATTATTTCCATTTTCAGTAAAGGACATGTTTTGCTGGTGGGTGTTCCCGGCCTTGCCAAAACCCTTTTGGTAAACACCATTTCCAGGGTTCTTGGGCTTGAGTACAGCCGCATCCAGTTTACGCCCGACCTGATGCCTTCGGATATTGTCGGAACGGAGATACTCGATCAGACGCGGAATTTTAAATTTATCCGCGGGCCGATTTTTGCTAACATTATCTTAGCCGACGAAATTAACCGTACTCCGCCCAAAACCCAGTCGGCACTGCTCGAAGCCATGCAGGAAAAAGCCATCACCGTTGCCGGACAAAACTATAAACTCACCGAGCCTTTCTTTGTGCTTGCAACACAAAATCCCATCGAACAGGAAGGAACTTATCCGCTGCCAGAAGCCCAGCTCGACAGGTTTATGTTCAACATCTGGCTCGATTATCCTTCCTTTAAAGAAGAAATCGACGTGGTAAAAAATACCACGAGTACATACGAGGCAAAGCCGCAGGTTGTTATCAGCGCCGAAGAAATCCTGTATTTCCAGAATCTGATCAGGAAAATCCCTGTGCCGGAAAACGTTTACGAGTACGCTGTAAAGTTGGCGGTTAAAACTCGTCCAAACCGCCCCGAGTCGCATCAGTGGGCCAACGAGTACCTCACCTGGGGAGCAGGACCGCGTGCTTCGCAATACCTCATCATCGGGGCAAAATGTCATGCAGCCATCAACGGAAAATATTCACCGGATATCGAAGATGTAAAAAGCGTTGCTGTTTCCATCCTTCGGCATCGTATTGTTAGAAATTACAAGGCAGAAGCCAATGGAATCTCCATCGAAAAAATCATAGCCGAATTTCTGAAATAAAATTATGAGAAAAAAAATTCTGATCCTGGCCGGTGCAGTAATTTTACTCGTCGTCATTCTGTGGCAGTTTACCGGCTCATCAGGAACCGCACAGAAAATGATCAAAGTCCCTGTTAAAAGCGGGCAGTTTAAAATTGTGGTCACAACAACCGGCGAGCTGGAAGCCAAAAGCTCAGAAGATATTCGTGGCCCTGAAAACCTCCGGCCACTTGGAATATATAACGACATCAAAATTAACAAGTTGATTCCTGAAGGATCCATCGTCGATTCAGGCGATTTTGTGGCTTCTCTCGATAAGACTGAAGTCGAAAGCCGTTTGAAGGACCTCGAAAGTGAACTCGACAAACTTACTTCGCAATACACCAAAACCACACTCGACACTACCTTAAATCTTCGGCGTAAAAGGGACGAACTGGTCAACCTGAAATTTGGGATGGAAGAAATGCAGATTACGGTTGATCAATCAGAATTTGAGCCACCAGCCACCCAGCGCCAGGCAAAAATCAACCTCGAAAAGGCTGGAAGAGCCTTCAGCCAGGCTGTCGAAAATTATGAACTTGAGGTGCAAAAAGCTGCTGCCGAAATGCAGGAAGTTGCCGCTACCCTCGATCAGGCTGAGCGTAAAAAGGAAAGAATGCTCTCGGTTTTGCAAAAATTTACGGTGTTTGCCCCAAAAAAGGGAATGGTAATTTATCAGCGAAACTGGAACGGCAGTAAACGACAGACCGGATCAACCATTTCGACTTGGGACCCGGTGGTTGCAACGCTTCCCGACCTCAGTCAGATGATCGTGAAAACCTATGTAAACGAAATTGATATCAGCAAAGTTAAAAAAGGACAGGTCGTCGAAATTGGCGTGGATGCTTTTCCCGAAAGAAACTATGCTGGCGAAGTTACCGAAGTTGCCAATATCGGTGAGCAAAAGCAAGGTTCAAATGCCAAGGTTTTTGAGGTAATTATCAACGTCATCGGCAACGACACCATCCTTCGTCCGGCAATGACGACTAAAAATGCTGTGGTTACGGCCATCATCGATTCGAGTATTTTTATCCCGCTTGAAGCCTTGCATAATGCCGATTCTACTTCATTCGTCTATCTGGATTCCGGAAGGTCGGTAATTAAACAGGAAGTTTTAACCGGCGAAAGCAACGAAAACGAGATTACCATTTTAAAAGGCCTCAAGCCCGACGATTTTGTGTATCTCACGATTCCAGAGAATGAAAAGGACATGAAAATTTCGGGGATCGATGATTAAATTCCATCCGTTCAAAAGATATGGCCATAACCTGAATTCGGCTTTCGACGCCGTTTTCATTAATAAATTCAGGTCTATCCTCACCGCGCTTGGAATCATTTTTGGCGTGGCAGCCGTGATTTCGATGATGGCCATCGGAAACGGTGCCCAGCAGGAAATCCTTGAGCAAATGAAGATGGTTGGCGTAAATAATATTGTAATCACGCCAAAGGCCGAACTTCAGCAAGGTTCTTCGCAAAGCAGCACCGACAGCGAAAGTGAGCAGGGGCAGGAAGGCCAGAAAGACTACTCGCCCGGCCTCACGATGATGGATGTTGAAAGCATTAAAGCCATTATTCCAGAGATCGAACGCATCAGTCCTGAGGCCGTTTATACCACCTTTGTCATCAAAGACGGCGAGCGGAGGCAGGCGCAGTTTACCGGGGTTACCCCCGATTTTTTCAGTGTTTTCAGCCTTGAACTCGAAGAGGGCAAAATGTTCAATGAACAGCAGGTCACCAATGGCAGCCCGGTTTGCATTATCGGCCCTGACATCAAAGCAAAGTTCTTTAAAAAGGAAAATCCTATCGGGAAAAAAATAAAATGCGGTGGCATCTGGCTTACTGTGGTTGGCGTTTTAAAAAGCAGGCTGATTTCTGAAAAAGCATCCCAAAATCTCGGTGTCAGCGAATTTAACAACACCGTTTTTGCACCCATCAGCACCATGCTGCTCAGGTACATGGACCGCTCGCAGTCTTCGGGAAATGAAGGTGACGACAATTTCATGGTTTTTGGTGATTTTGCGATTTCTTCATCCTCAGGCCAGGTTGGAGCTCAAACTAACCAGCTCGACAAAATTATTGTCCAGATGAAAAGCAGCGACAAACTCAGCGAAACCGCCGAAATTATAAACCGGATGCTGGTGCGCCGTCATAACGGGAAAAGTGATTTCGAAATCAAAGTACCCGAGTTGTTGCTCAAACAGGAACAACGCACCAAAGACATTTTTAACATCGTTCTTGGCGCCATTGCCAGCATTTCACTCATTGTTGGTGGCATCGGAATCATGAATATTATGCTTGCCTCGGTGATGGAGCGCATCCGCGAAATCGGCGTCCGAATGGCCATCGGTGCCCGCAAAAACGACATCATTTTTCAGTTCGTTTCCGAAGCTACCATCATCAGCATTACCGGTGGTTTTATCGGGATTATCCTCGGAGTTATCCTCGCCAGAGTAATTATGGAGGCCACCGGAATCCTTACCATTATTTCGGGCATGTCGATCTTTATTTCCTTTGGCGTTTCGGCATCGGTGGGAATTATTTTTGGACTGATGCCTGCGCGAAAGGCTGCCCAGCAGGACCCGGTAACATCGCTCAGGCATGATTAAAGTCAAATTGTTAACTTGATGCTATTTTTAGAAGAAAAATTCAAAATTCAAAATTCAAATCTCAATTAAGTCACAACGTTAAGTCACAATTTCAAATCGCATCAGCCCATATTTTAGGAAATTTCGTATTTGATTAGAAACCCGGAGAATTGTTTTTATGTTTTCGGGTTTATCTAAAACAGGTTATTAAAAGCTTTAAAGAACATGAATTTGAGATACATCCTACTGTTTTTAATTTCACTGATCATTCAAGTCGGTGCAAATTCGCAGGAGCTTCCGCGGAGCTACACGCTCGAGCAAATCATCGAAATTGCGCAGACACAGTCGCCCGACGCATTGTCTGCAAAAAATCAGTTTTTAAAGAGCTTTTGGGAATTCCGTACCTCGGAAGCGATGCTGCTGCCAAAACTGAATTTCGATGCGGTTATGCCCAATATCAGCCGCTCCATTGATAAAATTACGCTGGATGATGGTTCGGATATCTTTATCGAACGAAGCCTTGCCAACACCGCGGCTGAGATGTCGCTGAGTAAAAATGTCGGTTTAACAGGCGGCCAGGTTTATCTCAAATCCAGCCTTCAGCGTATCGATTACCTGGTCGATTCAACACCAACAGCTTATCTTTCAAACCCGCTCATTCTTGGTTATTCACAGGATATTTTTAGTTTTAACCCCTACAAATGGTCAAAAAAGATCGATCCTATCCTTTACAAAGAAGCCAAACGCCGCTATCTTGAAGATGTGGAGCAGATTTCGATAACTGCAACCAACTATTTTTTCAACTTGTTGGTTTCGCAAATTCAGAAAAAAATAGCCCTCCAAAAAATGGCCAATTACGACACCCTTTATAAAATTGCCGTTGGCCGGTATAATTTGGGAAAAATTCCTGAAAACGATCTTTTACAACTCGAACTCCAATTGCTGCGCGCCGAAGCCGAAGTCGAAAACCTGGGAATTGATTTTGAAGACAGGATGTTTAAACTGAAATCGTACCTCCGCATGAAGGATAATCAACCCATCGAGTTGATTCCGCCGGTTGAAGGCGTTCGGTTTTTTGACATTCCTGTCGAAAAAGCAATCGAATTTGCCAATGTAAATAATTCGAAATCGCTTGGTTTTGAAAGGCGTTTGCTCGAGTCGGACCGCGAGGTAAACCGCGCGCAGCGCGAGAACAGGTTTAGTGCCACGCTTTTTGCGCAATACGGCCTTACCCAGCAAGGCGAAGATTTTAACACTGTTTATCATAATCCCCAGGACCAGCAACAGCTTTCGCTTGGCATTCATGTCCCGATCCTCGACTGGGGGCTGGCAAAGGGACGGATAAAAATTGCCGAATCGAACCGCGAAATTCAGCGGACTGCCGTTGAGCAGGAGCGTATCGATTTTGATCAGAACATTTATCTTGAGGTGATGAATTTTAAACTGCAGCAGCGTCAACTGGCCATTTCTGCCAAGTCGGATACGGTTGCACAAAAAGGTTTTGATGTTTCAAAACAACGTTACATGATTGGCAAAATCAGCATCACCGACCTGAATGTGGCACTTAGCGATAAGGACAATTCCCGCATCAGCTACATCCGCAGCCTTCAGAACTACTGGATCAATTATTTCCAGATTCGTAAACTTACCATGTACGACTTTAAAACCGACAGCGAAATTTCGATTGATTTTGAGAAAATGAGGTAACAAAAACCCTTGTTTTTACAGCCGGTCCAAAGCCGGCAATCAAAATAAATTTCTAATTTTGCCACTTCATTCCAGAGATTTTTAATAAAGAATAAAATATTTATCATGAAAAGAGACACACAGGTATTCGACATTATCCAAAAGGAAAAAGAACGCCAGATGCACGGCATTGAGCTGATTGCTTCGGAAAATTTTGTCAGCGACCAGGTTTTGGAAGCCATGGGTTCGGTGATGACCAACAAATACGCCGAAGGTTACCCCGGAAAGCGCTATTATGGCGGCTGCGAAATGGTTGACGAGACCGAACAACTGGCCATCGACCGTGCTAAGGAATTGTTTAGCGCCGAATATGCCAACGTTCAGCCACACTCCGGTGCACAGGCTAACATGGCCGTTTTCCTTGCCTGTCTCGATCCGGGCGATACTTTTATGGGACTCGACCTGTCGCATGGCGGTCACCTTTCGCACGGTTCCCCTGTAAACTCCTCAGGAATTTTGTACAATCCCGTGGCTTATGAAGTCGAAAAGGAAACCGGTGTTGTTGATTATAATAAAATGGAAGAAACGGCTCATCGTGTTAAGCCAAAAATGATTATTGCAGGAGCTTCGGCCTATTCGCGCGACTGGGATTATCAGCGCATGCGCGACATCGCCGACGACGTTGACGCCATCCTGATGGCCGACATCGCACATCCTGCCGGACTCATCGCCCGCGGTTTGCTCAACGACCCGTTGCCTTACTGCCACATCGTTACCACAACAACCCACAAAACCCTACGCGGGCCGCGCGGCGGCATGATTTTGATGGGCGAAGATTTTGAAAATCCCTGGGGCGACAAAACCCCAAAAGGCGAAATAAAAATGATGTCTCAGATTTTGAATTCAGCCGTTTTCCCGGGAATCCAGGGCGGCCCGCTCGAACATGTTATCGCTTCAAAAGCTGTGGCTTATGGCGAAGCCCTCACCGACGAGTACATGGAATACATTGTTCAGGTTAAGCGAAATGCTACCATCATGGCAAAAGCATTCATGCAGAAAGGCTACCACGTAATTTCCGGTGGAACCGACAACCATCTGATGTTGATTGACCTTCGTTCAAAATTCCCTAATCTCAGCGGACGTCAGGTTGAAAATGCACTTGTTAAAGCCGATATTACCGTAAATAAAAACATGGTTCCTTTCGACAGCCGCAATCCTTTCCAGACTTCCGGGCTGCGCATCGGAACTCCGGCAATTACAACCCGTGGGATCAAAGAAGATAAAATGCCTGCTATTGTTGATATGATAGATCGTGTAATTAACGACTTCGAAAACGAAAGTCTTATTGCAAGCGTAAAAGCCGAAGTAAACCAGATGATGTCGGTTTATCCGCTTTTTGCTTATTAGCAGTTAGTATTTTTCCGGATAAAGAACGGAATGTTTTTTTTCGGTGGTGGTTTATTTCTAATGCTTGAATTTCACAATTACAAGCATAGAAGTAATTCCTTCCATGAGACCAGTCTAAAAACAGGTTGGTTTTGGGCTAAAGCCCAGTAAGTACTTGATTTTCAATTGCCCCGCCCTTAAGGGCGGGGCAATTGATGTCATTCATATTCAGGGCTTTAGCCACATTAATTAATTTAATGCTCCTTTTTAGACTCGACTCTTTCATTTTTAATAAAAAATGTACATTTGATCTGTAAAATGAAAAACTGTACAACATCTTTTATTCATAAGCATTTTAGGGGGAAACCGCTAATTTCAGGCATTCTCATCTTTATCACGGTACTTTTTGCGAGTATTGCTTCAATGAGCGCACAGGAACCGACAGATAGTTTAATGAAATTATTTAAGTCGAAAGATCTCACTGAAAATGAAAAAGCACTGATTTGTGCCAAACTTGGCGGACAATATTTGACATTTAATGTTGATTCGGCGCTGCATTTTGCATGGAATGGCCTTGAAGTTTCTCTGAGGAACAATTTCATCAAAGGCCAGTTTCTAAATTACATGGCTTTGGGAAGTATTAAACTTAAAATGGATGATCTCGACGAAGCTCTTAAATTCTTTTTAAGTGCCAAAGACCTGATAGATGAAACAATTGAACCAAGGGATGTCATTGGCTTGTACCTGGGACTGGGAAATGTGTACTCCATGCAAACCAACCTGTACCGCGCTCAGGATGCTTTTTATACAGGTTTACAAATCGCCGAAGAACATAACGACAGCCTTTACCTGCCCAGGTTTTATAATAACATTGCCATCATTTATGCTAATCTCGAAGATAATAGTAAAAGTCTTGAATATTATTCAAAAGCGCTCAAATTATTTGAGCATTTGAAGGACCCTTACTTTATTGGAAATACGTTAAATAACATCGGAAACACTTACTTTGAGTTGAAGAAAAATGACAGTGCCTATTTATATCTGAATAAGGCCCTCAAAATTGAAAAACAGATTTCGAATTATTATGGGCTCACCAAAACCTATTCAAATCTGGGTAGGCTCGCATTTTCGGAAGGCAGGACATTAGATGCACTCGAATTATTTGAAAAATCGGAAAGTGCAGCAGATAGTTTGTTTGATGATTTTTGGGGATCCCGCTCCTATGTTTTTGCAACGATTTACAAGCATAAGGGTGATACCCACTTCCAACTCAAAGATTTTCCAAAAGCAATTAAATTTTATCATCTTTCATTATCTGATGCAACAGTGTCGTCAGATATTGAAACCGAAACCTATGTATCACAAAAACTGGCCGATCTTTTTCATCAACAGGGAAATAAAGACAGCGCCTATTTTTATTATAAAAACTTCACTGTGCTTAATGATAGCTTATTAAGGATAAAAAATGACCAAAAAATTACGGAGTTAACGCTTCAATACGAATTTGACAAAGAGCGGAAACAACAAAAGCTCGAAAGTGAACTTATCCTGGCAAAACACAATCGTATCGAACTCATCTATTTGCTGGCAATCATCAGTGCAGTTGCTTCACTGTTGATTATTGCCTTCCTGTATTTTTTACAGAATAACCGGATGCGCAGGAAAAATCTCGAGCAACAAATGAATTTGCTCGAAAGGGAAAAGTTGTCGAAAGAACTGGATTTTAAGAATAAGGAGCTTACTACCAATGTGATGTATTTGCTCAAAAAGAATGAATTCATTTCGGCCATATCCGATAAACTGAAAAACACACATCAGGGGCAAAAAGATAATAATGAAACGGTAATAAATAATGTTATTTCGGAGCTTGATAAAAGCATTACCCAGGATACCTGGACGGAATTTGAGGTTCGTTTTCAGGAGGTACATGTTGACTTTTATAACAGCCTCAGCCGACAATTTCCTGACCTTACCCCCAATGAACTCAGGCTTTGTGCTTTCCTCCGCCTGAACATGACCTCGAAAGAAATCTCTGCCATCACTTACCAGTCTTCCGAAAGCCTTAAAACGGCACGTTACCGTTTACGTAAAAAACTTGGTTTGGACCGCGATGAGAACCTCATTGCTTACCTGACTAAACTATAATCCTCAAAGCTCTGATTAACAATAATTAACCAATCCTGTACACTTTTTGTTACCCTCAAAAATCGGGGTGATGCCTTAATGTTACCTCAAAAATTAGCTTTTTGATTATTTGATGTTTTCCTTTGTGTTGAAATTAATTTTTTCATTTCACATCGGATTAACAAGTGCATTTATGGAACCTGACGAAAATAAAACCGAAACCGGAACGAACACAAAAATAGATGAGATCATCGAACGATCAAATATTCAGAGCCAAATCCTAAAAAAGGTTCTAACCGAATTAAACAACAGGTCAAAGATGCTCGAATCAGAAGAAGTGAAATTTTCCAAAAAGACCGAAAAATGAAGTCAAAAATTACATTTCATCATAAACAAATTTCTAAACAATTAAAATTGAATGCTATGCAAACAAATTTACTTAAACTAAGCTTATTTGCTTTTTGCTTTACCATTTTTATCAGCTCAATGGCACAACAAAGTGTAAATTTAAGAGACAGTGACAACCCTCAAACCACGATCACCAAAAATAATGCTCCTAAGGGGTGGCATAAGTCAATCGATGAGGTAGTGTTTTACGAAGATTTCTCGGCGGGATTGGATGCCTGGACGGTAATGGGAGAAGGATCAGAAAATTGGAAAATAGTGCAAACCAACAAGGCGGGAGGAACTGTACCTGAAGTGTCGATGGTTTGGAGCCCTTCTTTTTTGGGAACATCAAGATTGGTTTCCCCTGTTATTAATACCAGCGGATATTCCCAACTGAGTTTGTCGTTTTTAAATTTTATCGATCCATATGCGTTTAATACCGGATTTTGGGTAAGCGTGGAGACAACAAGTGATGGTGGTGCAACCTGGAACCAGGTTTGGGAATTAAATTGGCTGACCGGTGATATCTACAATGCATTTGAGGTATTGATAGTAAATACACCAGATATCGGTTCAGCAAATTTCCAGTTCTGTTTTAAATTTGAAGATGACAGCTACCAGATAGACGCATGGAATATTGATAATGTGACACTTGGTGAACAGGCTTTTCTTGATGTTGCACCACTTTCCATTTCCGGATTTGAAAACCTCATCCATGGAGGAGATGTTGTAAATAATTCATCTCAGATCGTCAACTATGGGTCTGAAATAGTATCATTTGATGTGATTCTTGAGATTTATGAAGGTTCAAACATTGTTTTCTCATCTACGAAATCAGTATCAAACATTGCTTTTGGTGAACCAACCACCGTTGCTTTTGATCCATGGACTGCAGTTATAGGTTTCTATACAGCCTCTGTTACCACTTTACTTCCGGGTGATGAGAATCCGGATAACGACAAGATTGAACACGCTTTCCCGGTTGTAGATCCCAATTGGTATTGTGTACCTGCCGGAGACTGCTTTTCTGCTGGTGGTTTTATAACTGGTATAACTGACTTTGCTTTTGCAGGAATTGAAAACTACAATAGTGGTTGTAGTGATAATGGCTATGGTGTTTTCACAAATCTGGAAGGAACCGCTGAGATTGGTTCTGATTATGTTGCTAATGTAGCCGTAGGTTTTCAGAGTCAATTTGTTAGTATATGGATCGATTTAAATCAGGATATTGAATTTACACCTGATGAACTGGTGGTAACCGATTTTGAAATGGCCGAGGGCGGTGTTTTTTACGAAATCCCCGTCACAATCCCGGGAAATGGTTTACCTGGTGCTACCATCATGCGTGTTGGGTCATGCTTTTTGCAACCTTCATCTCCCGATCCATGTGCTAATCTTTGGGCAGGTGAATGGGAAGATTATACTTTGAATTTGACAGGCGCCTCAATCAACCTCAATGCCGGGGTAGTTTCAATTGATATGGAGCCATTCATCCTGCAAGGGAATGTTATTCCAAAAGCTACTGTAAAGAATTATGGATTACAAACGGTTAGCTTCCCGGTGACCTGCACCATCAATGATAATGGTTATACTTCAACCAAGAGCGTGTCTGATCTTGCCCTTGGTGAAGAAGTCCAGGTTTTGTTCGATGCATGGTCAGCTGAACCTGGAATTTACGATATGGAGGTTAAAACTCAACTCACCGGTGATGAAGTGCCGGCTAACGACATATTAAATACTTCCTTCAATATTGTTGAATATGCTCCGCCAAAAATGGTAGTTGGTGAAGAAGGAACAGGAACATGGTGTGGCTGGTGTGTAATGGGTATTGTTTATATGGATTCGATGAATATGAAATATCCTGAAACCTGGGTTGGCATCGCAGTTCATAATGGGGATCCCATGGTAGTAGTTGAGTATGATGAAGGAATAGGGCCGTTAATTGAATTTTCTTATCCAATGGGACTTGTTGACAGGACTGTTGTTACTGATCCATCTACTTTTGAAGGAGCATTCCTCCAGAGAATTAATCATGTTCCCCCTGCCGGGATTATCCTCCAAAATAAATCATACAATGAAACTACGAGAGCATTAACTTTTACTCTTACTTCTGATTTTGTAGCACAAGTAACCGATTACCGGTTTAATGCAGTTCTTGTCGAAAATAATGTTACCGGAACCGGACAGGCCTGGAACCAGGCTAATTATTATTCAGGTGGTGGCCAGGGTCCGATGGGCGGTTTTGAATTGCTTCCAAACCCTGTCCCGGCCGAAGATATGGTTTACCAGGATGTAGCCCGGGCAATCCTTGGTGGATTTAGTGGTGCAGCCGGTAGTTTGCCAGGAACAGTTTATGCTGGTGAAACCCACAGCTATGATTTTTCGATTACAATCCCTGAAGAATGGGATGTAACTAATATCGAAATTGTTGGTATGTTGATGGATAACACAACAGGTAGAATCGAAAATGCCTGCAAAGATGAACTTATTACCGGCATTTCTGATCAATCCGGAAAAATGGAATTTAGTTTATTCCCGAATCCTGCCAAAGATGCATTTACAATTTGTGCAGATGTTAAAAACGCCAGCCTCTATGTATGCGATTTAACAGGTAAGGTTGTTTTGATGAGAGAAAATGTATCTGATAATGCCACCATTAATCTTACAGATATTAAAAATGGAATTTACATGGTAAGAATTGTTGAAAACGAAAAAGTGTTTAATACTAAAATAGCTGTAGTTCACTAATAGTTCATGATTGATTTTGAAAACGCTTTTACCCCGGTTGATTTAATTATTGACCGGGGGTTTTTTGTTTCAGTTTTTCTCTGGCAACAAATGAAATTTTCCGGTAACTTTTTTAATAAGAGAACCAATTTAGCTCATGGTTTTCAAGCGAATGAGAATCCAAAAATTTACTTTTCTTTGTAAAAGCCGATATTACCGTAAATAAAAATATGGTTCCTTTCGATATGATGCCGGTTTATCAGCTTTTTGCTTAGTAAAATTTGAGATCTTATTTCAAATCACCTGTCGAAAATGAGATGATAGGTCAGCTCATTTTTTTTGTATTTATGTTTGAACGATGTTTTCAATTACGCTTGATTTGGATACAAAAACACCCCAGGTTGCTACACTTACAAATTTACTGTTGTAATGAACCTGGTAATTTTTAATTTTGTGAAAATTGGGTTAGGTGTATTTAATCAAAAAATGACCCGGCAGGAGGAAAAATGAATTTGCGTATTAAACTTACTTTTTTTTCGATAGTATTAATTTTACTCGGTTTTTCCGGATGTCGAAAAGAGTTATCTCAGGGTAACCCGGAAGACAAAACCATACACGATATTCAGGTGAGTGACGGATTTGACTGGAAAACCACCAGGGACCTTCAACTAACCCTGACCGGGAATGCCGATGGCATTATTGAAGTGGCGAATGATGAGGGAATCGCTTATCAAAAAGCTTATCTGACATCAGGTACGCCTTTGCTTATGAAGTTAACTGTTCCGGCCTGGGAGGATCAGATAACCCTGAAGTTTTCAGGTCAGGAAGTGAGCCTAGTACTGGATTCCGAAACTCTTTCATATCAATTCAACTAAGCATTTGCTATTCATCCATAATCTGAAAAGATATTACTTAAAGAGGAGACGACAACAATGAAAAAACTGATCATATTTTTATCGACCTTTATTTTTGCGGCCAGTGTCATCGGGCAACAAACCTGGACCAGTAAAGCAAGCGGAGCTTGGTCGTCGGCTACAACCTGGAGTACCAGTGGCGGAGCTACAGGTGCCCCATCTTCATCTTTAACCAGCAACAGACGTGTCATTATTACCAACGGTTTTGTCGTTACGCAAGCCAGTAACCTGGTTTTAAATAATACTGCCGTTTTACGAATCGAAAATGGAGGAAAATTGCAAATGGGAAATGCAAGCAATCCGGCACGAACATTAACAATGCAAGCAAGTGGTAATTCATTTTTCATTAATAGCGGTACTTACGAGTGTTACTCGCCCGGGAGCGGAGGTGATATGCTTATCGAGAAAGGCCTCATTAACTGGCAGGATGCCACGGTTTATGTTTCCGGCAATTTTACTGTTAAAACAGATGTAAACAATATTTCGATGGTGGATGTTTGTCTGAGTACCGCACAGAATATGTTGTTTGAAGGGGCTGGATCATCCTCCAGTTATGGGACACTCAACAATGTTTATTTGCTTGCCGGTTTATCCGGTACAGGAAATTTTACCGTTAGTTCGTCATCTTATCTCACAGTTACTGATATTAGAATTAAAGTAGGTTCTCAGAGCGGAAATGCTGAATTTTTTAACTCCAGAATAAACGGATCAGTGTTTTCGATTTATGGAAATCAAAAGATTTCGGTAAGCAGTATGAATGGTTCTGCAACCCTTAATTATTACTGTGCAAATACCCTGGACCCCAATCTTGACTTTTTTTCAGGCAACAAAATCAACGATTGTGGCATTGCTCAATCACAAAGTTGTGCGGGGCTGAGCGATCAGGCTGATTTGGAAGTGGTAAAGCTGGCCTCGGCTGAAACGGTTTATGCTGGACAAAACCTTACTTATTCGATCACGGTCACCAACATTGGACCATCACCGGCTCAGAGTATAATAGTTACAGATAACCTTCCGGCAAATATTTCGATTATCAACATCATGCCTTCAACAGGTACCTGGGCTTCTCCAAACTGGAGCATTGGTACACTTGAATCAGGCGCAACAGCATTATTAACATTTGTTGTCGCACCTGATGATCAGTTTAGTGGAGTCCTGAATAATACTGCGACAGTATCGAGTACTACTCCTGATCCCGTGGCTGCCAATAACTCATCAACTGTCACAACTGCGGTGATTTTGCCCACTGGTCCTGTTGCCGTCAACGACAATGCATTGACGGTAGTTAATACGCCAGTGGATATAAATATACTGGCAAACGATGTTTCAGGAACAGGAACAATTATCCCGACATCCGTAAATTTTATTCCAGGCACCGGGCCAAGTCCCACCACACAGGGAACATTTACCGTAAATCCTTCAACGGGTGAGGTAAACTTTGCGCCTGTTACTGGCTTTATTGGATCAGTAACTATTGATTATCAGGTTTGCGATGACTTCGGTTTGTGTGATGTTGCAACTATTGGAGTAAATGTTATTGTCGGGATTTCCAACCTTTATCCTGCCATGGGTTTTGGTACTCTTGCCTTCGAAGATCTTTGGCCAAGCAGGGGCGATTATGACTTTAATGACCTCGTAATTGATTATCAATTTGAGATTTTTACGAATCTGAATAATAACATCGTGCAGGTTGATGCAACTTTTGTAATTAAAGCAATCGGCGCATCACTTCATAACGGATTTGGATTCCAGCTATCAGAGGCCATTGATCCGGACGACCTCACAATTACCGGTAATCAGCTTACCGAAAGCTACATTACACTCAATTCCAACGGAACTGAGGCAGGGCAATCGAAGCCAACAATTATTGTTTTTGATGATTCTTTTAAACATTTACAACATCCCGGTTCGGGTTTGGGGATAAATACATCACCAGGCGCTCCTTATGTTTCGCCGGTTACAATTGAAGTAAGCATTGCTTTTGAGCCTGATAAATACAACAACAATGTTTTGGACATCAGCAATTTTAATCCTTTTCTGATTGTCAGCCAGACACGGGGCATCGAAGTGCATCTGCCTTATTTTCCCCCGACTGATCTTGCCGACCCGAATTTGTTTGGTTCACTTCACGACGATACCAATCCTGCGACAGGCAGGTTTTATGTGACTTCAGCTAATCTGCCCTGGGGAATTAACATTTATGAAAGTTTCGATTATCCGATCGAAAAACAGGAAATCCTTGGGGCGTACCTGAAGTTTGGCGCTTGGGCCGAAAGTGGAGGCGTACTATATGCTGACTGGTACAAAAATCTTCCCGGTTATCGGAACGAAGGATCGATTTACCTGGTACCCGGGAAAAAATAGCGATGAACAAGTAAAAATAGCAGATGGAACATTGATCATATTTTGGTTACAAGGAAATGGATGGGGTGAATAGTTGCTCCATCCATTTTTGTTTTGCGACAGTTACACCCATTCATGCGCTGATTTGAAAGCTGCATGCATTAAAAAGCTGTCAGTCGTTCTCATCAATTTTAACCTGACAAACTGAATGATTTTTATTGTCTTGTAGCAATTCCACCCGCATCATTTTACTTAAAAAATTGCACCAGTCTTAAAATTGACTCCCTAATGATTCTAATTTAAAGTACCTGCAAATTTTTTATTGCAAAACACATTGTTTGTGTCTATATTTGCTGGTGCGATTTTGTAAAATCTGGTTTTAAATGGATACCATCAGAAATGGAAGCATTATTTAAAATACATTTTTCAGTTGTAACAGCGCTGGCTTTTATTCCCGGTTTTACTTTATTTAATAAAGAAGCATTAAACCTTCGCAAATCAAAACATGCTTCGGGACGGGATATTCGGGAGCATGCAGAATTTGAATGGAAAACTACTGCAGATATAAGGTATGCAATTTTAACACCGGTGATCAGGCTAATTGAGGTTTTAAATGCTTTCAGGTTATCAGGCCCGGAGACATTTTTAACAATCGATCAGTGCTGCCCCATAAAAATATCATCTCCAACCGCTCACGAAAATGTGCTGCGAAAATCTCAGGATCAGGCAGATTTTCTGGCGTTGCAATTGCATAAGTGCAATTACCAGACGGACGCTTTTTACAGTTCATTAGAACCAATCATTTTAGATGCACATCCACCTTAATAAAATTCTGTTCATCAGATTCAAAACATTAGTTCTTTGACATTTGTAGAACAGTTACCAATCAATAATTGTTTGGTAGGAAAACATTTTTTATTACCAGGTTTTGACGTACAATTAAGTCTTGAGTGTCTAAAACAACCTCGGCCACTATTTAAGCGTATTTCAATAACTATTCAACCTATATTTTCAATCACTAACTAAAGAAATCACCCGCTTCGTTTGAAGCGAAGAAAGTAAATATCGCCGGCTTCAAAAGGTATTTTTTAAGCTCATCAATATTTCAGTGGTATTGGATGTATCGTCATTGAAGTTTTTGATACTTCATCAGGCGTTTTTTTGACCTTGTGAACTGTAACGATGAATTGTGTAATATATCCTGATGGACCGATTAGAAATTGCTATCCGGTTCATGAAAATCTAAAAAACTTTAACTCACAAAAACCTAAATTATAGAGATCAAAAAATTTCCCGATGATGCCGTTTTGCCAGGGGCCTTCAAACGGAATGAATTCCGGGGTCACAGTTTTAATTCGTTCAAAACGGACAACATTTTTAAACTTCGGGATGACGGCAACTACTAAGGAATGAACATTCTTTTTGTGTATTTATGCATGGTTTGTTCCAAAGTGGTACCTTAATACCGCACGGGCCTTTTCAGGCTCAACTGGCATGTTAACCCGGATGGGTATTTCCCCTCAGATTTAACTTAAAATACCATTGAAATGAATACTTAAATGGCCATCATCTTAATAATAGTGCAGACCAGCAAAATCGTTATGATATGACATTTTAAACAATACTATATCGTTGTGACTCTCCCTGACTTTTGTTCCGGTTTTTTTTACTCAACGCCTTGATATGACCAGATTATCAGATTAATACTTCTGCCCGATGTCTGCTCAAATTGCGATTGTATGATTTATGCCCCATTGATAGCGCAGTAGTCTGTGTGTTGGATTTGGTATTGGATTTACCCCTGATGCCAATGAAAAACTGACAAAGAACAATGTGTCGTTTTGATGGATTGTACTTTGGTCTTCCAGATTTTTCGATTTGACCACCATTTTGTCAATTTGTTATTCATGTTTTTCCTTCCCACTATAAAACGATCTTCTATTCCTTGCAGGTCTATGCAAAATTGAAGAACTCTTTCCGATTGATTGGTAACCAGACATTTCATGTTTTATTTTTTTGTATTCGTACTGTTTTCCCATGAACGAAGCAAAGATTCTATGTCAAAAAACGTACTTCTTAAATTCAAACCATATTATTCATGGTACCAAAAAACGTCAGTGATTTTATGTCATTTATCAATCAATCAAATTATTCGTTTTTAAAATTTTTCAGTTAAACCTAAATTAATAGTTATGAAAACAATATTTAATACTTTTTGGAGACTTTTTCTTGCACTTTTAATCTTGTTGGTTTTTTCAAACAGGATGTGGGCGGCAATGGAAACTTTTTCAAGTGGCGCCTACATTATCGACATGGGACAGGCAACTCAGAGTGTTGCAAAAGGATTAAAACCTTATGGTTTGGTTTATACGCTTATCAAAGACCACAATGTAGCATTGAGGTGGGTAATCAATCCTTCAAAATCAAAGGATGGTATCGATTTCAGCTATAATTCGGCAAGTTACAAAGGAGGTCCTTTTATCATTCCGGCAGAGTATGTAAATGCTGGTGTGACCTCAGCAATTAATGCGTGGAAAGCAAAAGGTGTCGTTGTAATCGGTCCAACAACAAGCAGTTTCGATGCTCCGGTTTTTACGCATTTGACAAGTTGGCCGCTAGCTATATTGGACTCGCAGAACGATGATATTGTTAAGACTTTTTACGTTGATGCGGAAATTCCAGCAGCCTCCTATGTCCTGAAAGGTAATCCAACCATGCTTTCAGGATGTGATGATGTTTATGTACTCCCGCATGCTGATCCGCAGAACTGGATTGATAGCTGGGTAACCGCTCTTGATAATTATATCAAAAATGAAAATGGATACCTTTGGTCGGGTTGTCATGCAGCTAGTGCTTTGGAAGCTCCGGTATCTGCAGATGGTGTAGGTTTGCCGTTTCTGAGTTCAACCGGATTAATCCGCTGGAATAAGCACGACGATGGATCAGGAAATTATACCTATCGACCTTCATGTGATGCTGACCCAATCATGCAATTCATGGGTAAGCTTGATGGAGCCACAACGAATGGTTCTGAACAAATTTATATTCCGATAAAAACTACTGGTTCGTGGCGTCCAACAACAAAAGTTGCTGTTTATCAGCCAACACACACGCAGGCTAATCCTAATGAAGCAGCAGTGCTTGTTTACGGTCGCGCATATGGAAACAGTGATTACGGGATGGTTATGTACGAAGCGGGGCATGATCTCAACGAAGAATCAGATCCAGCTAATATTGCTGCGATGAGGGCATATTTTAATTTTATTCTTCTTGCAGGTGATGAACTGCAAATGATTGTTAATTTCGATATTCCCTCAACAATTCCGGCAGGCTCTACCATTTTGCTTAACGCAATTGTATCTGATGGCAAACCTCCGTTAACTTATCTGTGGACCAGTTCGGCCGGCGGCTCTTTTAGCGATTCTACCGGGGCTACTACGACTTTTACAGCTCCCCTGTTAGCAGTGCCAACATCATGCATAATTAAAGTACTGGTAACCGATGATTGTGGCAGGTATAGCTACCGATCGGAAACGGTAAATATAATTCAGGTTCCGATTGAAGCTATAGCCGATGATGCAAGTATTTCCCGGGTTAAGGGATATGATTACTGCCCAGCCATAATCCATGAAACTTACTTTTCCAACATTCGACAAAAAGGTAAAGAAAAATATGCTGATCAGCAAATGATATTGGATTTGACTTCAGTTGGATCTCAATATGAATTCAAAAAAACTGGTACAATCAATTGTCTTACATCTTTTTATAACAATTTAAATAGATTATCGTCATGAAAAAAGTAATAATATTCGTTTCGACATTTTTTGTCATCGTCAGTGTCATTGGACAACAAACCTGGACAAGTAAAACCAATGGTAACTGGAATAACTCCTCAACCTGGAATGTCAGTGGTGGTGCATCGGGCGCTCCTCCAGCTACTCTGAACAGCACTCAAAGTGTTATTATAACCAATGATTTTACTGTAACACAAGCAGTATCTGACATTGAATTACAAAGTAATTCTACCTTGAGAATTGAAAACGGTGGTAAACTTATAATGGGAAATGCCAGCGGAGCCAGAAGCCTGAACCAAAAAGATGCCGGTACAAGTTTCATTATAAATAACGGCACATATGAATGCTATTCCCCTGGAAGTGGCGGAAATATGCAAATCGAAAAGGGAACCATTAACTGGCAGGATGCCATAGTAAATGTTTCTGGAAATTTTCTTGTAAAAACCGATGTAAACAATTTATTAATGATTGATGTATGCCTGAGTGTAGAACAGAATATTTTGTTTGAAGGAGTTGGATCATCCACCAATTATGGGATTCTCGATAATGCTTATTTATTTGCAGGTTTATCCGGCACAGGAAATTTTACCATCAGTTCCTCATCTTATCTCACTGTTACTGATATTAGGGTTAAAGTTCTTTCTCAAAGCGGAAATGCTGAATTTTTTAGCTCCATAATGAATGGATCAGTATTTTCAATTTATACAAATCAAAAAATTACTATTAGCAGTATGAATGGTTCTACAACCTTGAATTATTACTGTGCAAATACCCTGGATCCCAATCTCAACTTTTTTTCAGGTGCCAAAATCAACGATTGTGACATTGCTCAATCACAAAGTTGCGCAGCTCTTACTGAAAAAGCCGACTTACAAATAGTTAAATCTGCATCGCCTGAACAGGTTTTTGCTGGCCAAAACTTAACCTATACAATCACGGTAACCAACAATGGAACATCATCAGCCCAGGCTGTTAATACTATCGAGAACCTGCCTGCAAATATTACCATTGTCAGCACCAATCCTTCAGTGGGAAGCTGGACGGCTCCAAACTGGAATATCGGAATTCTTGCTTCAGGAGCCAATGCTGTATTAACAATTATTACAACAGTTGATGAGTCATACAGTGGGGATCTAACTAACACAGTAACGGTTTCAAGTACTACAACTGATCCTGATCTATCCAACAATTCATCAATAGCATCAACTACAGTTCTTGTTTTATCGGGACTTGATGCTATCAATGACAATGGTTCTCCGGTTAACGGATATGAAGGAGGTATTGCTGTTGACAATGTTCTGGACAACGATTTGATGAACAGTACTCCGGTCGATCCGGCACAAGTGACCCTTACCGCGTCTAATGATCCACCTGATGGGGTGACATTAAACACATCAACGGGAGAAGTTTTCGTCGATCCAAAAACTCCGGCTGGAACGTACAACATCACTTACGAGATCTGTGATATACAGAACCCCGCGAACTGTGATGAGGCTATAGTAACCGTTGTGGTTTCAGCCGCACCTATCCTTGCCGTTGACGATGATGCAAGTGGCACTCCGGTTAACGGATATATCGGTGGAACCGCCGTTTCCAATGTACTAAATAATGATAAGTTAAACGGTAATCCGGTAATCCCGACTGAAGTCACGATTACCGCAATCAGCGACCCGGCCGACGGCGTGACTTTGAATCTTCTGACAGGGGAAGTTACCGTTAATCCGGGAACCCCTGTAGGAAACTACTATATCACTTATCAGATCTGTGAAAACCTGAATCCTACAAATTGTGACCAGGCAATCGTAACAGTTAAGGTTTCGGCTGCACCGATCGTTGCAGTTAACGATGATGCCAGCGGCACTCCGGTTAACGGCTATATAGGTGGCACCGCTGTTTCCAATGTGTTGGATAACGATTTGCTGAACGGTGTTTTGGTAAATCCGGCAGAAGTAGCGCTTAGTGTAGTTGTTGACCTGCCTGATGGCGTAACTTTGAATCCCACAACAGGTGAAGTTACCGTCGATCCGGACACTCCTGAGGACACCTATTTTATCATTTATGAAATCTGTGAAATCCTGAATCCCACAAATTGTGATGATGCTTTAGTTACCGTTGTGGTTTCAGCCGCACCTATTGTTGCTGTAGACGATGATGCCAGTGGTTTTCCGGTTAACGGACATGATGGGGGTACAGCCGTTTCAAATGTATTGGATAATGACCTGTTGAACGGGATTCAGGTCAATCCGGCCGAAGTCACCATCAGTGCAATTCTTGACCCTATCGATGGCGTAAGTTTGAATACCTCTACAGGCGAAGTAACCGTAGTTCCTGCAACTCCGGCAGAAACCTATTATATCACCTATGAAATCTGTGAAAATCTGAATCCTGCAAATTGTGATCAGGCCCTGGTTACTGTTGTTGTTTCAGGTCCACCCATTGTTGCAGTTGACGATGATGCCACCGGCACTCCGGTAAATGGATATATCGGTGGCACCGCTGTTGATAATGTTCTGGATAACGACCTGCTGAATGGTATTCCGGTTATTCCTACTGAGGTCACCATCAGTGCAGTCACCGACCCGGCCGACGGTGTGACTTTGAATACTTCTTCCGGTGAAGTAACCGTTGATCCTGCAACTCAGGCAGGAACCTATTACATTATCTATCAGATCTGTGAAAACCTGAACCCATCAAACTGCGATCAGGCCCAAATTATCGTGTTAGTTACGGCTGCTCCGATTGTTGCAACCGATGATGATGCCAGCGCTACTCCGATTAACGGGTACGTCGGCGGCACAGCCATTTCCAATGTGTTGGATAACGACTTGTTGAACGGTGTTTTGGTAAATCCGGCAGAAGTAACACTTAGTGTAGTTGTTGATCTGCTTGATGGCGTAACCCTGGATCCCATTACAGGGCAAGTAACCGTAGATCCAGGCACTCCTGAAGATACTTATTATATAATTTATGAAATCTGTGAAATCCTGAATCCCACAAATTGTGATGATGCTTTAGTAACCGTTGTGGTTTCAGCTGCACCTATCCTTGCTGTTGACGATGATGCCAGCGGCACCCCGGTTAACGGCTATGACGGTGGAATCGCAGTTGACAATGTTCTGGATAACGACCTGTTGAATGGCCTTCAGGTGAATCCTGCAGAAATTGCTGTTTCAGTGGTTTTCGACCAGGCCGACGGCGTGACTTTGAACACCGCAACAGGTGAAGTTACCGTAGATCCTAAAACTCCGGCGAATACCTACTTTATCATTTATGAAATCTGTGAAATACTGAATCCAACCAATTGCGATCAGGCTTTAGTAACAGTTAAGGTTGCTTCTCCACCAATTGAGGCAGTTGATGATGATGCCAGCGGCACCCCGGTTAACGGCTATGACGGTGGTATTGCTGTTGACAATGTTCTGGACAACGACCTGCTGAACGGTGTTGCAGTTATTCCTATAGAAATTACAATTAGTGCATTGCTTGACCCGGCCGACGGTGTGACCTTGAACATCACAACAGGTGAAGTAACTGTAGATCCGGCCACTCCGGCAGGGACTTATTATATCACCTACCAGATATGTGAAAACCTGAATCCCACCAACTGCGACCAGGCATTGATAACCGTGGAAGTATCGGCAGCTTCGATTGCAGCCAACGATGATGATGCCAGCGGTACCCCGGTTAATGGCTATGATGGCGGAACAGCAGTTTCAAATGTTCTGGATAACGACCTGCTGAACGGCGACCCGGTCGATCCGGCTGAAGTCACCATCACGGCAGTTCTAGATCCACTGGATGGCGTGACTTTGAACATCACAACAGGTGAAGTAACTTTAGATCCGGCCACTCCGGCAGGGACTTATTATATCACTTATCAGATCTGTGAAGATCTGAATCCAACAAATTGTGATGATGCTTTGATAACGGTGGAAGTATCGGCAGCTTTGATTGCAGCAAACGATGATGATGCCAGCGGAACTCCGGTTAATGGCTATAATGGCGGAACAGCAGTTTCAAATGTTCTTGATAACGACCTGCTGAACGGCGACCCGGTCGATCCGGCTGAAGTCACCATCACGGCAGTTCTCGATCCGCTGGATGGCGTGACTTTGAACACCACAACAGGTGAAGTAACCGTTGATCCGGCCACTCCGGCAGGGACTTATTATATCACCTACCAGATATGTGAAGATTTAAATCCAACAAATTGTGATGATGCATTGATCACGGTTGAAGTATCGGCAGCCTCGATAGCAGCCAACAACGACAGCTACGGTCCGATCAACGGTTACACGGGCAATGCCAACGTGGGCAATGCGCTGACCAACGACAGCTACAATGGTTT
>CAJATL010000336.1 GCA_903944895.1 uncultured Bacteroidota bacterium | reverse complement strand
GTCATATTCAATTACTTGATAGTAAATTAGTAAAGATTGGCAAAAATACTAATTATTGTCCTAATAATAATGGTTTTACAGTTTCGGAGGCAGGTATTTTATTAACAAAAATTGTTAAAAACGCCTTACCATTTCTTACCTGAAAATCGGTGAACAATCGCATTCAGCGTGCTGAAAATTACTGTAAAACGGACTTCAGGGAGATCTAAAACGAAAAAGTTAATCCGGCCATCGCATTAAACCTTTGCATCGGATAATTGTACCACCGGTAATACTGGGTGCCGGTAAGATTGTTGAGTTTGAGGAATGCCGAAACCCTGTCGTTAAACTGGTATTCGCCGCCCAGGCTAAGATCGGCAAAGGAATTCACTTCACTAAACATTTGCGGATCGCTCTCAAAAAGTTTGGCGTAAACTTTGGCACGATAAAAAATTTCTCCTGAAAGCGAAATCCTGGGATTAAGCTGGTATTTCGCTCCTAACTTCGTATTGAAAGCAGGTTTGTGCCAGGGCTTAAGCTCATCGGCCATTTTATAATCGTTGTATTCGGCGGCCAGTGAAACGGTGAGATTATAACTTTGCTGCCAGGTAAATTCGGCCTTGACCGTTGTATGCTGCACATCATCATAAATACCGGTAAATTTGTTGCCTAAATTTTCAGGAATTGCCGAACTCAATGGGTCGGAGAAAATGTTGGCGCAAAACAGCATATCTTCCACATCAGCATAAGCAACACTAAAGTTATAATCGAGCACCATATCAATTTTTCCGGTAAAACCACCTTTAAACTGGTACTTTGTATTGGTGAAACCCAACGGAAAAACCGGATTAATCCAGGGATTTTCGTCGCTCACCGAACGAAATGAATTTCGTTGAAGCCCTCCGCTGATTCCTGCGTAAAACTGCAGATAATCTGGAATAACCTGGTACGTAAGGTTTATTGCCGGGTAAACATGAAATTCCGAAGTCGAATCAGCAGCCAAAGTTCCTCTCAAACCAACGTAAATATTCAATTCATCAAAATTGAGGCGGATGTAAGGCTGAACGCTGAAAACGGTTGTTCCCTGGCTGTTGATGCTGTCGGCATTGCGGTAATAATCGAGTTGGCCATCGGCGCCAAGTTCCTGTTCATCCACAAAATCCATAAATTCATTTTTCGAGTTTATGTTTCCACCCAGCCCAACCCTGGTTTCATGGATTTCGAACAGGTCGGTAAGGTTGTAAAAATCCGCTTTTACCGAATAGTTCAGATTTCCGTTACTTTTAAAATTACTCACCAGGCCGGCTTCGGCTCCAATCAGCGAGAACCTTTGCTTCAGGTCTTCATCGGTAAAATCTAAACCTACGTAATCGTCGGGTTTGAAGCCGTAATAATGAACCACATCTCTTTTATAAAAAAGATTTCCGGAGAGTGTTTTATCCCGCAAATACCGTTTTCCGAAAAGCGAAATCCTGTTCTGACTGAATTTGCTGGTGGCATAATCGTCGATCTGACCAGAAGAAGAAAGATGTTTTGCATGAAACCCGAGTGAAAATTCGTCCGATTTCAAGGTATTGGTGAAAAGTTCGGCGTAAGGTGTGGTATAATTTCCAAAACCCGCTCTGAGATAATTCCGGCGAAGAGTATCGACAGTTTCGATTTCGGTGTAAACCGCGCTGATTGACTCAGGTGTGAATGTCTGAGGCAGCGGGGCAACCTGCAAAACAGCATAATCGAGCGGAGGTATTTGCTGCAAAGTATCTTTTAAAACCGGCTTGAAGTCGATTTTACTGGCATCCGAAATGGTGGGCTGGTAAGGAGCCACAATGGTGACTTCCTGGTTGCGTCCCTGTGCCTTGATTAGCGAAGGAAACAACGAAATCAATCCAAGAAAAACCAGGAAAATTACCGAACTGTTTTCAAAACCTTTTTTCATGCTTTTCTATTTAATTTTACCACGGAGATACGGAGTACACGGAGAATTATTTTTTAAACAAGTTTTTCGATATTAAAACCTCACAGGTTTTAAAAACCTGGTAGGTTTCGTGCGTTTTCGTAATCTTCCTCTGTGATCCTCCATTCTCTCCGTGCCTCCGTGTTTGTTTTTTGTTTTTTGAAATATTCTTCCGTGTTCTCCGTGTTTCAATTCTTTTCCAGAGCAGCGAGTTTTTGGGTGGCGATTTCCTTCAGATCGGCACCATCATAATTATCAATAATGCTTTGCAGGGTTTGCCGGGCCTGGAAAACATTGCCGCTGGCGTTGTAAATATCGGCCAGCAGGATAAAACCTTTAGCCTTCCAGAATTCCTCACCGGCAAAATGGTTGGCCAGATCAAAAACCAGGGTTTCGGCTTTGGGGTAATTTTTCTGTTGAAATTGAATTTCGGCGAGCATGTATTGTGATTCAGCTCCTTTTTCGTCACCGGAAAGCGCGGCAGTTTTTTCAAATTCTTTGGTTGCCACGTCCAGTTTCCCGAGAACCATAGCCGATTTGGCGATGATAAAACGGGCATTGAAAACCTGTTCGTTATCCAGATTTTCCCTGTCCAGCAAAAGATAGGCAGCATCGATGGCCCCGGCAGCATCTCCAAGTCTGAAACTACATTCCATCTCACCTTCGATGGCTTTGGTGATGTTTGCAGCATATTCGGCCTTAAGCTGAAGCGCTTTGTACTGGCCGAGGGCCTCAGAATATTTTCCTTTTTCGAAATTGATCGCAGAAGCCCGCAGCAAAGCCTTTTCGGTAAACTGCGATTTTGAGCCTGCAATTACAAACTCGTAACCCGGGAGCGCTGCATCTGGTTTTCCTGAATTAAAATCACATTCGGCCTTGTAAAAGTTGGCCTGTAGCGAAAACGCGCCGGCAGGAAAATTGCTGATGTAGTTGCTGAAACCGGCAGTTGCCTCTTCGCAATTGTTGTTCATGTAAAGATTTTCGGCTGCGATGTAAGTCAGCGAATCCTGCTCGGTAACCGAAACCCCGGCATTCGGGACGTTTTTCACGAATGCAAAATATTCGTCCACGGCATTTTTATCCATGTAAATATTTTTGATCGTGGCCAGGGCTTCCTTCGACTCGGTAGTTCCGGGGTATTTGGTTACGACCTTTTTGAGGGCATCCAGGGCCAGGTCGTATTGATTTTGATTGTAATAAATCAGTCCGGTTTTTTGCTGCGACCTGAGCAAATAACTGCTGTTCGGGAAATTTGTGATGGTTTGATTGAACCATTCGAGGGCATTTGAATTATCGCCCATCAACAAATAGGTTTGTGCAATTTCGAAGCTGGCATCGTCGAGATAAGATGAGCGCGGAAAAAGTGTCGAAATCTGCTTTAGCGTTCCGATCTTTTTATCCCTTTGCCCAAGCGCACCCTGCGAAAGCGCCTTCTGATAAGTGGCATAATCGCTGCCGGCAGCATTGCGGCTGATGGCACGGTCGTAATTCTGGATGGCTTCAGCATAATCCTGAGTTACAAAAAAACAATCACCAGTCCGGAGTTGGGCGTCGGCGACGTAATTTATTCCGATATCGCCTGATTTATTGATGAATTGCCTGAAAGCGACAATGGCTTCATCATAATGTTCCAGATTAAAATGGGCATAGCCGAGGTTGTAATTAACCATCGGGAAAATGTCGGACTTCGATGCTCCCGGCGTGGTCATAAACTCCTCGTAATAATCGATGGCTTTAAAATTATCCTTCATTTTGTAATGGGTTTCGCCGATCCAGAATTTTGCAAGTGCCGTAATCTTCTGATCAGCATTCACCGAAAGCGATTTTTTGAAATTCTTCAAAGCCTCATCAAACTTATTCCCGTTAAATAGCTGAATGCCCCGCAAATACGTAATTTTTTGATAAGCAGCGCGCAAATCGTTACTTTTTCCTTTGATCCCTTCGATGGCATCGATGGCCGACTGGTAATTTTTTGTTGACAGAAAAAGTTTGGAGAGATAAGCGTAGGCTTCATCAATCCTAGGAGATTCAGGGTAATCGTTGATGTAGTTTTTTAAGGCTCCAATGGCTTGGTCATAAGGGTCGTAGGAAAGTTCGTACGAAAGTTTTGCATAGTTAAATAGCGCATCTTCGCGTATTTTCATGTCAAAAGTAAGTTCGTAAGCTGCAAAAAATGCTTTTTGAGCAAACTGCTTCTGATCGGTTTTCAAATAGCAGTCGCTCAGATAATATTGGGCGCTTTGCGATAGCTGGTCTTTATCTTTGATGGCTTTCTGGAAAAAATCGATAGCTTTTTCAAAATTCCCGGCTTTGTAGTTGGCATAGCCAAACTCATAATATTCGCTTCTGGTAAGCGATTTGCCCGAAGTTTTCGCATATTTTTCAAAGTAAGGAAGCGCTTCAGCGTAAGCGGCTTTTTCATAAAACGCCTTGCCAACAATCCGGTGAGCTTCGGCAAGTTTTTTCTTATCCTTAATCTTGTCACTTTTAAGCAAATCCGGTCCGATTTTTATAATCTCATCATAATTTTTGTTGATGTAATTAATCTGGATGAGATAAAACGGCACCATTTCGCTGTAAGCCGGATCGTTTTCGACTTTCTTAAAATAGAGCAAGGCCTGGTCGTAATTTTTATCCATGTAGGCCAGGTGCGCGTAGTTGAAAATTGAAGGATTCTGATATTGGCCGGGGGTATTCAAAATCGGAAAAAAGGCTTCCCTGGCTTTTGAAAAATTATCGGTTTTCAGGTAACTGAAGCCCAGTTTATAAAGATATTCCTGACGCTGGTCAGGGCTGAGGCGGTAATTATCAACTTTTTCGAAAGTAACAATGGCATCCTTGTATTTCCGGTTATCGTACTCCAACATGCCAAGATTAAGGGTAGCCCTGTTGGTTTTGGTGTGATTTGGGAAATCGCTTATAAAAGTCCCGAATTTTTCTTTTGCTTGCGGATGGCCGAGTTTATAATCGCACAGTGCGGCGTAATACCGGGCTTCGGGCAGCATCACCGTTTCGCCGGAAGGCAGTTGGGTGATCATTTTTTCGAAAACCTGGCTAGCAGCGCCAAATTGTTTTTTTTCGATCAGGTCGAGACCGGTTTTAAAAGAAGCATCCGGATTGTCGTAAACTACGGTCTGTTGCGCACAGATAAAAGCCGGCAAAAAAAACAAAACGAAAACAAAGCCCAGGCTGAAGGAAAATCTCATATTCATACTATTATGAAGACATTAACTTAAACAGACAAACAGTTCAAAGTAAATCACAAACTACAAAATACAAACCTCAAAGCACACAAAAGGCTGAAAACTTGTCGGTTTGAATTTCCTGTTAATTGTGATGCAGCTTGCTGATGGTTTTCAAATTTTTAAAAATGTATGTTGCAAACGCTTCAACAAACCAGTTATTTTAACCTTGCGTTTTCAAAACATATGCAAATTTCGCTTTCCATGTTCACCCATGAATCAATTACAGTATTTTTGCGAGGCTCAAAAACATTAAAATGAAAGTCTTTAAATTTGGCGGTGCCTCGGTCAACAGCGCCGGGGCCATAAAAAATGTCACCTCGATACTTCGCCTTTACAGGGACGAAAATTTGATCGTTGTAATTTCGGCCATGGGGAAAATCACCAATGCGCTCGAAAAGGTTGTTGATGCAGCGTTTTTTTCAAAGCCCGCACTTGAAGCTGAAATGATGACCGTCGAAGATTTTCACGGTCAGATTCTGGAAGGATTATTTCCTCAGAAGGGCCATCCGGTTTTCGAAATTGTTGCACAGATTTTTGAGGATATCCGCAAATCAGCGCATCATCCCATCGGAAATTATGATGAGTTTTACGATAGGATTGTGCCTTTCGGCGAAATACTTTCGACAAATATTATCTCGGCCTATCTTGACGAAAATGGCCTGAAAAATTACCTGCTTAATGCCGGTGAAGTTATAATTACCAACGATCGCTTCCGTGATGCAGCGGTGGATTGGAAAATCACGGACGGAAAAATATCAAAAACCGTTTCCGGGATTTTTGAATCCCCGGGAAACCCTCAAAATCTTATCATTACCCAGGGATTTATAGGAAACACGCAGGATGGCAAACCAACCACGCTTGGCCGCGAGGGTTCCGACTTTACCGCATCGGTGTTCGCGTTTTGCACCAACGCCAGCGAGGTAATTGTGTGGAAAGACGTGGCCGGACTGCTCAATGCCGACCCGGTTTATTTTTCCGACACCATCAGAATTCCACGTTTATCGTATCGCGAAGCCATCGAATTGTCGTTTTTTGGGGCCAAAATCCTGCACCCAAAAACCATCAAACCGCTGCAAAACAAATCCATCCCGCTGCGTATCAAATCGTTTGCTGATCCCTTATCCGAAGGCTCACTCATCCAAGAAAGTGATGTCTCCGATCAAATCGTTCCTTTTCTTATCCTCAAAAAGGATCAGATGTTGATTTCGTTTTCGACCAAAGATTTTTCGTTTATCACTGAAGAAAAGCTGTACCGGCTCTTTGGTGAATTTACCCGGCAAAACATCAAGGTAAACCTGATGCAGAATTCAGCAATCAGTTTTACCGTTTGCGTGAACCACCCGGGAATCAAACTTGAATTTTTGATAAAATCGCTTAGCGTTGATTTTGATATTAAATACAACGAAAATCTCGAATTGCTCACCATCAGGCATTTCAATAACGATGTTATCGAAAAACACCTGAAAGGATGCAATATTTTCCTGGAACAGCGAAGCCGAAAAACCTTCCAGGCAGCCTACATAAAGTTTCAGGAACCTAAAATAAAGATGCAGCATAAAACCTGAAAAGACAGAAGTTTTCCTGTGATTATCACTTTGATGGATGTTGCTGCCAGACTGTAACGGCATTTTTATGCATCAATCAAATGCCGGCAGACAATTATCAGTAAAAATATTTGTTTATTACAGTTCACTAAAAGTGACAAAAACGAGAATAGATTGTTAATACAAAAATGAAAGGGAATCTTTTAAATAACATCAATTCACCCGCCGACCTGCGCAAACTGGACGAAAGCCAGCTTACCCAGGTTTGTACCGAGTTAAGAGAATTCATCATTGACGCGGTTTCCAATAATCCGGCGCATCTGGGCGCAAGCCTTGGTGTGGTTGAGCTGACGGTAGCTTTGCACTATGTTTTTAATACGCCTTACGACAAACTCATCTGGGACGTAGGCCACCAGGCTTATGGTCATAAAATTCTTACCGGTCGCCGCGATATTTTCTATCAAAACCGGAAATATAAAGGCATCAGTGGTTTTCCAAAAATGGACGAAAGCGAATACGATGCTTTTGGCGTCGGGCATTCGTCAACATCCATTTCGGCAGCACTTGGGATGGCCGTTGCAGCAAAAATGAGCAACGACTTTCACAGGCAGCATATCGCAGTAATCGGCGATGGCGCCATGACTGGCGGAATTGCCATCGAAGCGCTCAACAACGCTGGAGTCGGTGATCCGAATTTACTGGTAATCCTCAACGATAATGGCATCGCGATCGATAAAAATGTTGGTGCCATCAAGGAATACCTGGCTCACATTGTTACTTCCAAAGCTTACAACAAACTGAGAGATAAAATCTGGAAATTGCTTGGTGGCGGGACAAAATACGGCGAACACACCAGAGCTATTGTAAAACAGGTCGGAAACGCTGTTAAAGGAAGTATTCTCACCCGCAGCAACCTTTTCGAAGCTTTTAATTTCAGATATTTTGGCCCTGTTGATGGCAACGACATTGTCCAACTAACTAAATTATTGAACGACCTCAAAAATATTCGCGGGCCAAAACTTCTTCATATCATCACCACCAAAGGAAAAGGATTGCCGCAGGCCGAAAAGGAACCCACCATTTTTCATGCTCCTCCGGGTGCTTTCGACAAAAAAACCGGGGTATTATTTAAAGAAAAACCCTGCGACCACGTGCAGGCGCCGAAATATCAGATTGTTTTTGGCAAAACAATTATCGAATTAGCGGAACAAAACGAAAAAATAATAGGCATTACTCCAGCCATGCCATCAGGCAGTTCGCTCGATATGATGATGTATAAAATGCCCCACCGTGCTTTTGATGTGGGCATTGCCGAACAACATGCCGTTACTTTTGCGGCCGGACTGGCAACACAGGGATTTATCCCGTTTTGCAACATCTATTCGACATTTATGCAGCGCGCTTACGACCAGCTTATCCACGATGTGGCACTACAAAAACTCAATGTGGTATTTTGCCTCGACCGTGCCGGGCTTGTTGGCGAAGACGGCGCAACCCATCACGGAGCTTTCGACCTGGCATTTTTGCGAAGTATCCCAAATCTTACTATTTGTTCGCCAATGAACGAGCAGGAACTCCGAAACATGATGTTTACAGCTCAAACCGGAAACAAAGGCCCGTTTGTAATCCGTTATCCCAGAGGCCGCGGTGTAATGCCTGAATGGAAAACGCCGTTTGAGGAAATCGAAATCGGGAAAGGCAGAATGATCAAAGATGGAAAAGATGTGGCGATAATCTCGATTGGTCACGTCGGAAATGATGCCCTGGAAGCTTGCAAAACCCTATCGGAAGACGACATTGATGCGGCGCTTTACGACATGAGGTTTTTAAAACCCATCGATGAAGAATTATTACACTCGGTTTTTAAGAAACATAAACTCATCATCACTGTCGAAGATGGCGTCATCAGCGGTGGACTTGGTTCGGCAGTGGCCGAATTTCAAACCGACAACCATTACCACGCCATAATTACCAGATTGGGAATTCCCGACCGATTTATCAGCCAGGGGACGCAGGAACAGCTTCATCACGAATGTGGGTATGATAAAGAGGGAATTATCCAGACAATCAAAACAAAAAGTTCTGTCTAAAAATCAGAGACTGAAAAAACCTGGCTTTGGAATTATTCCAGGAATTCTCTGCCTGAAAAAACCTTAAATAACCTTTCCAGGTCTTAACTGCTTTAATTGTAGCATAATTTTTGAAAAAATACCTCCGTGCTATTATTTTATTATTTTTGGGTAAAAATTAAAATGTACCAAAATGAAAGTCAAAACATTTAAAGCCTCAAATCTTACTATTCTTGAAGCTAAACTTGCGGAGTTTATCAACGACAGTTTTAATCCAAACCTTGCCTTTGTCTTTTCATCGGTTGAATTGGATATTTTGCAGGTAAAGTCAGTATTTGACAAGTACAGAATTATGATTCTTGGAGCAAGTTCATGTGGCGAAATATTCTATGATGGCTCTAACGACGGCATTTTTGAAGGTTCGGTTACAGTTTCGCTGGTCGAGATTAACCAGAGTTATTTTGCAGGAACAATTATTGACGGGCATGAAATCAGTTCGATGGAACTTGGCAAAAAAGTTGGTGCCTGGGGTAAAAGCCATTTTCAAAAACCTGCATTTATCATTGCCGTAAGTGGCTTAATGGCCAACGGACAGGAGATTGTAGAGGGAGTTCTTGAAGTTGCAGGCCTGGATACCGAAATGTTTGGGGGATTAGCCGGAGATGATGCAAAATTCGTTGAAACTTTTGTTTTTAATGGCGATAAGACCAACAACAACGGAGCTGTTGTAATTGCCTTTGATACCGACTTTGTAAATATTCGCGGGCTGGCAACGAGCGGCTGGGTTGGCATCGGATCTGATAAAATTGTTACAAAAGCTACCGGAAACATCCTTTACACCATCGACAACGAACCGGCTTTAAAGGTTTACAAAGAACACCTCAGCATCAACGACGAAGATTTGCCAGAAATTGGTGTTGAATATCCGCTGCTGGTAAAAAAAGATGGACGGGAAGTACTGAGAGCTGTGGTGGGAATTGATAAGGAAAAACAGTCGCTCATTTTCGCCGGTACTGTGCCACAAGGCGCTGTTGTGACTTTTTCGACTTCCCCTGGTTTCGAAATTGTTGATCATACCAAAAAAGATATTGTCGAATTTTTTAAAGATGCCGGTAAAGTTGATTTGATGCTTCTTTTTTCGTGTATGGCGCGCCATCGTGCACTTGGTCCGGTTATTTCCGAAGAAATCACTGAGGCCTCGCGAATGACAGGACTTCCGATCAACGGATTTTTTACTTACGGCGAAATCGGAAATAATGGCCCCACACGTTGCGATTTTTACAACGAAACTTTCACCCTGGCACTGATCTCTGAAAAATAACATTATGGAAAGCTGATAATGCCCGTCATAATATGTCGAACCGGATTACTGAAATCACCGAAAAGCTTAATTCCATTAAATCTCTCGAAGAGTTTGAGAGTTTAAAAAGTCAAATATTTGAGCAGTTTACTGTGCTCAAAAAGGAAAATGAAGCTTTGCATTTTAAGTACGACCGTGCCAACAAAGACAAAAACATCATTTATTCATTGCTTGCCAAAACGTCCAAAGATCTCAACCTTGCGCTCAATAGCCTCAAAATAAGAGCCGAAGAGCTTTCCACCTTACTCTCTGCAATTCCGGCGCTGGTATATTTTAAAAATGTCGATTTAGAATACCAGCTTGTAAACAATGCTTTTGAAGATTTTCTCAATGTCAAAATGGCGAACATCGCAGGCAAAAAAAACAATGCTTTACTTCCTGAATACAATAATGCCGATTATGAAAAAATTGAAAGGGATGTGCTCGGTCGCGGCCTCCCGGTTTATAATGTTGAAGAGGTTATAAAAAAACAAAATTCAGAAATTTATCTTTCGACAAACCTTGCTCCTGTAAAAAATTTATCAGGCCAGGTTATTGGGTTGGTTGGCGTTTCTTACGATATCACCGACCGAAAGAATTATGAAATCGAATTAAAAAAAGCCAAAGAACAAGCCGAGGCAGGGACAAAAGCCAAAAGTGAATTTCTCGCCAACATGAGCCACGAAATACGCACACCCATGAATGGCATCATTGGCATGGCCGAAATTCTTAAACAAACCGAGCTTAACGGCGAACAGGTTTTGCTCCTCGATGCGATCGATGTTTCGGCAAACAGTCTTTTGAGTCTCATTAACGATGTGCTCGATTTTTCAAAAATTGAAGCCGGAAAACTCGATTTTGAAATTATTGAGTTTTCGTTACCAAATGTTTTGGGTGATGTTGAGCGAATATTGGTCACCAAAGCCAACGAAAAAGGGTTGGATTTCAGGATTAATTACGACGAAATAATCCCGGAAATACTTAAAGGCGACCCACACCGGCTCAAACAGATCATCCTAAATCTTGCCTCCAACGCCATAAAATTTACCGCCAAAGGCCATGTTGAGGTGAGAATAAAACTTGAAAAAAACAAGCAAAACCATCATCTTCTTCGTTTTGAGGTTAACGACACCGGAATCGGCGTTTCAAAAGAAGGCCGAAAAAGCCTCTTCAGGGAGTTTTCGCAGGTCGATGCCTCTACAACCCGCAAATATGGCGGAACCGGACTCGGTTTGTCCATTTCAAAAAAGCTGGTCGAAATGATGAATGGCAAAATTGGCATGGACAGCAAATTCGGAAAAGGTTCAACCTTTTGGTTTACTGCCGAATTTGGCAAGGTTGATAAAATAGATAAAGAAGTCGTGGTTATCGAAAAGGAAAAACTCGAACTGATTTCCCGTATCGATAAAGATTTGTCGGTGCTTTTGGTAGAGGATAACAAAATCAATCAGAAAATTGCGTTACACAATCTCAGGCAAGCTGGCTACAAAGTCGAACTGGCTGAAAACGGGCATGAAGCGGTGATGAAATTTAAGAGTGGCAAATTCGACATGATCCTGATGGATGTTTTAATGCCTGTGATGAATGGTTTTAAGGCCACCGAAAAAATCAGAGCCATCGAACAATACCGCATTTTAAAAAATAAAAAATTCATGCGTCATGTCCCAATAATTGCCCTCACCGCCAACGCCATGAAAGGCGACCGCGAAGCCTGCCTTGCCGCCGGGATGGATGGCTACATCAGCAAGCCATTTAAACAAAAGGAACTGGCCGAATTGCTTCATAATATTTTGATTGGGAATGTTCAACAACCAGGGTGATTTCAAAAACCAAGAAATCAAAACTCAAAATGCAATTCAAAACCGTCGAAAACGCTTCTCATTGAGGATTTCAGATTTTTGATTTTTGATTGACTTACGCCTTACGACTTACGACTGGCAACTGCCGACTGGCTACTATTGATTTATGATTTATGATTTATGATTGACTGCCGACTGCCGACTGGCAACTGCCAACTGCCAACTGCCAACTTCCGGCTAATTACTCACTACTTACGCCTAACGACTTGCAACTGCCAATTTGAAATTTGAGTTTTGAGTTTTGAGTTTTGAGTTTTGTAATTTTAATAACTTATGGGTTGGTTTGAAATAATTTCGTTAACAATTGCCGGATTTCTTGCCGGATTCATTAACACCCTTGCTGGTGGCGGATCGGTAATTTCGCTGGCCATGCTGATGTTTTTGGGTTTGCCGGCAACCGTGGCCAATGGCACCAACCGCATCGCCATCGCCATTCAGACATTTACAGCTACCGCAAGCTTCAGGCATCAAAAAGTTTTGGACACCAAAAAAGGCTTCTGGCTGGCAGTTCCGGCCGCAATCGGTTCGTTACTCGGAGCCTGGATAGCCGTGGATATCAACGAGGAAATATTCGAAAAGGCGGTTGCCATTGTGATGCTGTTCATGCTTTTCGCAATCCTTTATAATCCCGAAAAATGGATCAAAGAGCAAAAGCACCTCATCGAAAAAAAAATCACCATCTGGCAGGTTTTGTTGTTTTTTGTTATTGGCATTTATGGTGGTTTTATTCATGTGGGCATCGGCTATTTTTTGCTCGCAGCAATTGTTCTCAGCGCCGGTTACGAACTTGTAAAAGCCAACGCCATCAAGGTTCTAATCGTTTTGCTTTACACACCTTTTACCCTGGTCGTATTCATCTTAAACGGAAGCGTAAACTGGACGTACGGCCTGGTGATGACTGTGGGAAATGTGCTTGGTGCATTTATTGCAGCGCGAATGGCTGTAAGCCGCGGAGCCAGCTTTGTAAAATGGGTAATCGTGGCGGTAATTTTGGTAACCTCGGCACATTTATTCGATCTGATCGATTTTAGTAAAATGATGCATAATTTAAAATAGCTCAAATGAAAAATACTTTCCTTATTTTTATTGTTCTGTTCGAATTATTGATGATTTCGTGTGTTCAGCAAAATCAAAAACCTGTCGAAAAGGCCGTTGCAAAGGCAGAATGGGCCATTGTGATACACGGAGGTGCCGGAAAAATTAATCCCGATGATTTTACTGCTGAGAAAGAAAAAGCTTGTCGCGAAAAGCTCACCGAAGCCCTCGAAACGGGCGGAAATATCCTGAAAAGCGGCGGAACCAGCCTTGATGCTGTCGAAGCAACCATCCGAATCCTGGAGGACAGCCCGCTGTTTAATGCCGGGAAAGGCGCTGTTTTTAATGCCGATGGCCAGAATGAGCTGGATGCAGCCATTATGGACGGCAAAACCATGAAAGCCGGTGCCGTGGCGAATGTTAAAACCATCAAGAATCCCATTTCGGCAGCCCGGAAAGTGATGGAAAATTCGCCGCATGTGATGCTGATAAAAGAAGGTGCCGAGAAATTCGCTTCTGAACAGGGCCTCGAAATTGTTGACCCTTCCTGGTTTTTTACTCAGGAACGCTGGGATGCTTTGCAAAAAGCCAGACTGCGTGAACTTGAGCAAAAACCTGACGAAACCAAAAAAGGTGGAACCGTTGGTGCAGTTGCCCTCGATAAATCCGGCAACCTTGCCGCTGGAACCTCAACCGGCGGCATGACCAATAAAAAATATGGCCGTGTTGGCGATTCGCCAATAATCGGAGCAGGAACTTACGCCAATAACGCCACCTGCGGCATTTCGGCAACAGGGCATGGCGAATATTTCATCACCAATGTGGTCGCCTACGACATCTCAGCACGCATGCAATATCTCGGCGAAAGCCTCGACAACGCTGCAAACTACGTGGTTAATTCCAAACTGAAATCTCAAAATGCAAGTGGTGGCCTGGTTGCGATGGATAAAAACGGCAATATTTCGATGCCTTTTAATTCGGATGGAATGTTTCGTGGATTTTTAAAAGCTAAAGAAAAGCCGCAGGTTTATATTTTTAAGGAAGAATAAAAACCCCCGGCAATAGGCTCTTTTCTTTGAATTTGATGTTTTTTTTGGCAGAAATCACAAAATTCAAATCACAAATCACCAATTAGATCAAGGAATTATTTGAGTTTTGTTTTTTGTTATTTGTCATTTCGGGTTTATCTAGATTAGGATAATGCGGGTTATTCGTGGCTTCCCTTTGTAAAAATACTTCCAAACTCTTTTCCGATTTTCTGGATTTTTTCGAAACCTTTCGACAATGAATCCGGATCAATGTCTTCATATCTTTCGTTGGTATGAAGTGCGCTGAACTGCTGCGGATAAATGATAATCCTACTGCTTTCGCCCCAGTGTTTTTCGAGCTTTGCAGGAAGCCTGTCGAGCACGCTGATATGCGAAACCGAGCCAGATCGTGCCGAAACCAATACCAAAATATCATCAGATCTTACCTGTTTCGAAAGGGTCACCAGATCGTCCCAATCATCAAACAAATTAAAAGCGATTTTCGAATTCAACTTATACTTCCTGGCACATTTAAAAACAGCTTCTTCACTTTTTTTAGTTCCAAACGCCACCATTGGAAGACTTAACTCGGTAGCCAGTTTCGTAATTTTTGAAAGCCATTGCATAAAACCGCTCTCCATTTCGGCCAGAGGAGGCATAATCAGCACCAACCTTTTGTGAGCAATCAAAGGCTTTACAAAATGACAGATAAAGGTGGTTTTGTTGGTGCTGTTAAGGATGCCCTTGGTTTTTTCGCCAAGGAATTTATCAATCATTCCTTCTTTTTGCGGCCATCCCAGAATAATGATGTCGGCGAGAATTTCACGTGAAGTACGCGCAATACCGCTGGCTGTATTATGGTCGATGGTGGTGATGACGTTGGCCTTGGTTTCTGAAGCCGAAGCCAGTTGGGCAATGGATTGAAGTTTAATGCGGGCTTTCCGGATGTTTGCCTCTGCTTCATCATTATTCGAAACCACCGAAAGCAGCGTTATCGGGTTTGGCGCTTTTTTGTTTTTGATAAAAACAGCAAAATCCAGCAGGTTCCCGATATTCATCATATTTGCTATCGGCAAAAGGATGTGTTCGTTGTTAATCCCGTTGATATCTTTTTCCTCGTAACCTTCTTCGTCGGAAGTTAAAACAATTCTTTTAGCGGCCTTTTCCGAAACGATTGAAGCAACAACACAGGTTATCAGGATCAATAAAATTGTTCCGTTTAAGATGTTTTCGTCGAGGATACCATTTTTATATCCCACCAGAATTACAGCAAGGGTTGCGGCAGCGTGGGAGCTGCTTAACCCAAAAATCAGGCGCCGCTGGGCTCCTGAAAATTTAAAGACAAGCTGGGTTATCCATGCAGCAATCCATTTCCCCGTAAGGGCAACGATGGTAAGCGTTCCGGCAACAATCAGGGCTGTCGGGCCATTATTGATCACCTCGAGGTTTACAATCATTCCAACGCTGATGAGGAAAAAAGGAATAAAAATAGAGTTACCGATAAAATCGATGCGGTTCATCAATGCCGAAGAAGCCGGGATCAGCCTGTTTAAGGTAAGTCCGGCCACAAAAGCGCCTATGATCGGTTCAACACCGGCAACCTGCGCCAAAAAAGCAGCAAAAAATACCACGGCCAATACGAAAATATAGTGTGAATGTTTTTCACTCTCCAGTTTACTAAAAAACCATTTGGCTATGCGGGGAGCAATGGTGAACATGAAAACGAAAAAAACCGTTAACGAAATAATCAGTCTGATCCAGAATTCCTGGTTAAGCCCTCCCTGGTATGAGCCGATGATAACAGCCAGAAGCAACAGCACAGCGGTATCTGTGAGAATGGTTCCACCGACGGTAATGGCAACCGCTTCGTTTTTCGAAACACCCATTCTGCTCACGATGGGGTAAGCCACCAGCGTATGGGTCGAAAACATGCTTGCGGTGAGCAGACTGGCAAAAAAATCGTATTCAAGGAAATAATAACATATCGGAAAGCCAATAGTTAATGGAAGTGCGAAAGTAAAAAAACCAAACAGGATACTTTTGTGTTTGTTCTTGTTAAACTCGTTCAGGTCGAGTTCGAGGCCGGCAATAAACATGATGTAAAGCAGTCCGATGGTCGAGAACAGATCAACTGCCGAGTTTTTTTCGAGGATATTCAATCCGTGCGGGCCAATAAAAACGCCGGCAAGAATTAATCCGATGATGCCGGGAATGTTGATTTTTTTAAGTAGAAGCGGGAAAATGAGGATGATGAAAAGGATTAACGAAAATATGAGCACCGGGTTGGTGAGGGGTGTTTTAAACTCGTGTAAAAATGTATTAAAAAAACCATCCATCGCTTGCTAATATTGCTTTTAACGTGAGTTTGGCGCAAGTTGGTCAGTCATTTTAAAACCCGGAGTTTAAGTAATGAAAAACTTTTGCCGCACTTTTGCCGCTATAAAAGTAATTAGTTTTAATGAAACAGAAGCTAAAAACACCAAATGGTTTTAAAAAGCGGTTAGATCCGCTGCGAACAGTATCTTTCTCTGGTCAGTTCAAATCTTACAACACCATCTTCGGAACCCTGACCTGCAAAAACGAAATCGTTTTTAAGCATCACACCTTTTGAAGCTTCATGATCGGGATAAGTTTCGGCGATCACTATTTTCACATTTTCATAAGCAAAAGCCCATTTCAACAGGCCTTCCAGCGCCTCAGAAGCAAAACCCCGCCGTTGAAAATCCTCCATGATCGAATAGCCGGTTTCGGTGATTCCATTTTCGTCGGGCAAACCTTTAAAACCAATACTTCCGATAGCGAGGCGCTTCCCTGAGCCATTATCCTTCAAAATAATATGCCACATCAGCCAGCCAAGCTCCAAAGGATTGATGACAATTCTGTCGAGAAACCACCGCAAAGCATCCTCATCATTTAAAGGAGGCGGCCAGCCTTTGGGTATCCCGGCGTTTAACAGCTTCGAAAGCCGGCTCAAATCGGTAAGTCCGGCTTCCGCCATTTCCCGGTCGGCAGCAATAAGCACGAGCCGCGGGGTATCGACAATAAAATTTTCCATAAAAAACAATCCTACAATTTGTGGATAACGGATGCTCCCGAAATGTTGATACTTCCCAGCGTCGGGTTACCGTAATAATTCAGGGTTGAGGCGCCGCTAACTTCGGCATTGAGTGTTTCCGTTACGTGAATGGTGGCAAAGGTAGCGCCGCTTAGCAATACATCTGCATTTTGACAGACAAAATTTCCCATATTCAGTACGCTTGCCCCGCTGGCATTAATATTCATCCCGATTCCGCTGCCCGAAATATTTACCACACTTGCTCCTGATAAATGGATGTTGAGGTCGTCGAGGTCGAAATTTCCGGAAAAAACACTGGCTCCTGATAAGTCAACCGTCAGGTCGTGTGCCAGATCAAATGCCGACATTTCGGCAACGATGGCCCCGCTGCCATGAAATTCGGTGATATCGGGCATGTGAATCTCGGCATGAAGGTGTGTGTTGGTGTAATCCTGGTTTTCCTCCAGGCCAACCATCAACCAGCTTCCCGATTTGTACACATCTAAGTACCTGGCGATATTATCGTCAACCTCGATTTTAACATAAAACGAATCCGAAGGCACCACGGTAACCGCAAAAGCGTGACTCACATCAACCCTCGAAAAGTCGGTGAGCGTATAGTTTACCTCAATGATGTTGCCAGATCCTTTGACTTGTCCCCAGATATTTTCGTCGGCTGTGCATCCCCAAAACTGAGCAATTACGGCCAATAATAAGAGTGATAACAGAATTTGCTTTTTCATGATGATAAAAATTAAAATTTATTGTTTTTTAATACAGACAGGAAAAAAGCAAAAGGGTTTCATTTTTTTGAATTTTTCTAATAATTAAAAAGACAGCTCAATGGGTTTACAACAAAAGAAAAACCCATTAGTAGTAGATATTTTAAAAGTTTTCAATACAATAAATTTTCTTTCTTAACTTTACGCCTTCATTATTATAATGAAGCTGGTTATGGCGTCGGATGTTTTAGCAAAGGCTGAAACCATGAACTGAATATGAATCTTGAAAAATAATCTCACCTAAAAACTTATTTTATGAAAAAGCTATTTGCGATTTTCCTATTACTCTTGAGTTACAGTGCTTATTCTCAACAATTTGATTTTAAAGCACATTTTGAAGGAATCTGTGGTAGTGGGGCTATGAGTGGAAATTACGCCTATTTTAATTCCGGCCCCAATATTAACATTCTCGACATTAGTAATCCCGGTGAAGTTATTTTGGTAAATACTTTTCATACCGGCTACTACTATCCGGAAAGTATTAATTATGCTGATGGTTATTTGTTTATCTCGTCAGGAACAGAAGGGTTTGTAATTTTTGATGTTAGCAATCCATTACAACCCCGTTTTGTTAGTAATGTTCTTTGGCCTGTTTGTGACTATGCCAAGGAAACAATCATAAATGATTCGATAATAATTATTGATGAAGGTGATTATGAATCAGTATCTCTTTTTGATATTAGAGATCCCTACAATCCGGTTTTTCAGTCGAGGATACATTTTCCAATTAATCAAAATGATGCCTATGCCTTGTATAAAAATATTTTGTATGGATTTGGAGTAGCCACAAGTTCAACTTATCTAAACTACATCTACGCATTCGATGTTTCTAAGCCTTCTAATCCTTTATTATTAAATGACCTGTATCTCGAAAATCAAGCTTATCCTGATGATATGGTTGTTTATAATGACAAACTTTTAGTTGCAACTGATACCATTGTAAACTTTTACGACATTTCTTCGCCTGACACTACTGTTTTCCTGAGTACATTCGGCGTCCTTTATCAAATTAACAAACTGCAATTAGACGGAAATAAATTATTTGCTTATTGTGAAGGTTATGGCATTCTTTCAATTGATATTTCAGATATTTACAACCCTCAGATTTTGGGGATTTATAATGAAACCTCCGACATCTGGAATTTTAATGTTCGGGATATTGTTTTATTAACAACTTTGGGCTATGGTGGTTTTGAATTATCCGATATTTCAGATTTATCAAATCCTTCACTATTTTATGATTACACAAAAACAGATGCTGTTTCTTCAATTGAACTGAATGATAATTTTGCATACATGGGAATGACCGAAAAAGGTTTGCAAATAATAGATATTACCGACCCAATGAATCCAATTGACATGGGTAATATTGACTCTTTAAAATCGATCAGTGAAATCGTGTATTATAAGGACTATCTTTTTTGCAGAAGTGAGCAAGACTATAAAACCATTAAAATAATTGATGTAACCGATTCGCTAAATCCGGCTATGGTCAATCAAATACACATGGATTTAGGCCTGAATGATTTTAAAATTTATCAGGGAATTCTTTTTGTAACAACGGGTAGTGAAGGGTTGAAACTTTTTGATGTTACAAATCCGGTTGTTCCGGTTGAAATTGCCAATTTTAGCGAACCCGGGGCTAAAATTGCAATTGATCATTCGATGATAGTAATGTCATATGCTTATTCCGGTATCCCGTGGATAAGTGCTATTAAAACTTTTAAACTTGATTCTGATTATAATTTGATACCATGCGATGAAGTCATATTAGGCGAATATTTGGTCTATAATCCACATTTGATCGAAATCAACTATCCTTTTATTTTTCTCGGCACAAGATCAGGGGCTGTTGTTGCACAGGTTGATGATTCTTATCATATTACTGTTTGTGATGAAATGATTCTTACTGGTTGTTGCACTAATTCAATGGCTTCTGATGATGATTACTTTTATTTGGGAGGTCATTATGGTGGACACGACAAGTTACTTGTAGTAGATTATAAGGATCCGTTTAATCTGCAAATAATCAAGAGTATTGACCGATCCTGCACTGATTTGGCTGTAAAACAAAAAATGGTTTTTACTGCTGAACGGCGGAGTGGTTATTCAATTTATGGCGACCAAATGGTAAATATCCCTGAAGGTAAAAATGATACCGATTTAGGTGAAATGAATATTTATCCGAACCCCTCTTCAACAACAACAACAATTGAAATAAATCTACCATCCAACCAGCAAGCTACATTAACAATCTTTGATTTATCAGGAATTTTAATCGAAAAAGCCGATGTTACAAATAGAAGATACTATGAAGTTTGCTCTCAAAAATACAAAAACGGAATTTATATCTGTGAACTTTCGACAATTCATCAATTGATCAGAAAAAAGATGATCAAGATCAATTGACAACAATAGCTGACATTCAAAGGCTAAGCCTTTAACAGGATTTCAATTTCCTAACCTGGAATACTTTGCAGTTGAAACGCTGACATAAATTTGAAACAATTTAAAATATTTATCATGAAAAACCCTCTAAACTTTCTCAAACTAACATTTATCCTGGCAATCACGCTTCAATCCTTCCAGCTAATAGCCCAGGGCTGGCGAATGAACGAGATGGAAATCCGGGTTGAAGTTAAAGACCGCACGGAGGCTCAAAATCTGAGCGATTTGCACCTTAACGGCGATATCTACTTTGAATACGCGCTTTTGTATGTAATCCCGGATGAACTGAAACTTGTCCAGGACGCAGGTTTTGATTACAAGATAACCAAAGAAAACCTGAACGAATATTATAAGGATTTCTGGGAGTCTCGTGATGGCTACCATTCCAACCAGGCAATAATTGCGTTGATGGATAGCCTCGCGGCAGCAATGCCCGATCTGGTGATGAAAAAAGTATATGGACAATCCATTCAGGGGCGTGAACTTTCGGCCCTCAAGATCAGCGACAACGTTACTTTGGATGAAAATGAAGCCGAGGTTGGTTTTGATGGAACCATTCATGGTGATGAAATCGGAGGCAGCGAAAATTGTATCCGCTTTGCGCGCTGGTTATGCCAGCAATACGGGAATAATACCGAAATCACTAACCTGATAAACAATCGTGAAATCTGGATTTATCCAATGGTAAACCCGGATGGACGGCAGGCCATAACACGGACGAATGCTGCAGGAGTTGACCTGAACCGCGATTATGGCTATTGTTGGTACATTGGTTGGGGAAATGGTGTCGAACCTTACTCGCAACCCGAAACAAAAGCCATGCGACAGATGGATTACGAAAATCAGTTTTCGATCCACCTGAGCATGCACAGTGGAATTGAAGTTATGCTATATCCCTGGTATTTTTACGACCATCCTTGTCCCGATGAAGCGGGGATAACGAAACTTGTTGATATTTATAAAAGCAATTCGGGCTACACTGATCTGAGGGTTGGTCCGGGGTCAGAAATCATTTTCACCACAGGAACTTTAGCTGAATATGCTTACGGTGTGATGGGTTCTTATGGCCTCATTATTGAAATTTCAACAAACAAACAGCCCTCTAATCCAGAATATTATTTCGAGATTAATCTGCAATCCATGGTCAAAGTAATCGAATATGCCGGTTATGGTATTGAAGGTACTATTACTAATGCAGAAACCGGCAGCCCTGTTGCAGCATCAATATTTGTTGACCAAACTATAACTTGTTATTCCGATCCTGAGGTAGGTGGTTTTCATAAATATGTATTGCCGGGCTTGCACACCATCAAGGTTGTGGCAAATGGCTACCAAACTAAAGTTGTTAGTAATATCAATGTTAACGAATTAAGTTCGACAGTTGTAGATATTGAACTGGAACCTGAACCGCATCAGAATATTTACCGGGTTTGTGCCGTACCGCTGTCAAATAGTACTGGTGATACCTGGGATGTAATTGGTCAACCGGACAATCTGAATTTCTCTCTGGGAAAAAGTGGCTGGATAATTTTTGACTTGCAGGAACCGATTTTAGATGGAGGAGGAAATGATATTCTGGTTTATGAAGAAAACGGAGAACCCGAAGGTTTTACAATATTTGCAGGCAGTTCGATGGATGGTCCCTGGAATTTGATGGGAACCGGAAATGGAACCACAGCATTTGATCTCGCTGCATCTACGTTGGTGGAGGCACGTTTCTTTAAAATAGTTGATGATGGAGATGGCCCGGAAAATGAACCAGGTGCCGGCTTTGACCTGGATGCGGTGCAGTCCATTGCTTCCATTACAGGGACTAATATTCTGGTGAATGAAATCGTGATTAACGACAGCGCAGGAAACAACAATGGACGTATTGATCCTGGTGAAATTGTAGTTTTTGAAATCATTCTTAAAAATCTTGGGATCGAAAATGCATCAAATGTGAATGGAACCCTCACCAGTTCAGACGAATTGATTAACGTGCAAACCATCTCACCCCAGAATTTTGGTGAAATTCGATTGGGCGAAATGGGATCAGCAAACTTCATTGTCAGCGCCAATGACCAGGTGCCAAATGGTCATACAAGCATCTTTGCGCTGGAAATTGCCGGCGATAATGGAATCTCAAATACCAGATATTTCGAGGTTATTTTTCCCGATTATTGTTTCCCCAGCGATGTTTGCTCAAATGGTGATGGATTTTCCGGATTTTCATTAAACACCATCGAAAACCAGGATAATGGCTGCAATTTTTTCGGATATAGCGATTTTACCGATATGAGCACTGAATTAACCGCCGGCGAATCCTACACCGTCGAATGGAGTTCGGGTCATAACAATCAAAATGCCTCCCTTTGGATAGATTTAGATAATGACAAATATTTCGAGACTGATGAGATGCTGATCGGTAATTTCATAATGGCCTATTCCGGTCAGGTTTATACCAAGGATTTTACGCTTCCTGAAATCCTGATTCCCGGTGTAAAACGCATGCGTATCAGGGCATGTTACCAGAACGTGTCAACAGACCCATGCGCAAGTTTCATTCTTGGAGAGACCGAGGATTACACGGTTGTAATCTCTTCGCCAGGTTATTTGTTACCCTCCTTTTCGGCCAGTGCAACACAGGTTTGTGATGGTAACCAGGTGCAATTTACCGATAATTCTTCTGGAATCATCACTGCCTGGGATTGGCAATTCCCCGGAGGAAATCCGTCAACATCCAACGAACAAAACCCTTTAATCACCTATGAAAACCCGGGAGTTTTTGATGTAAGCCTTACGATTTCCAACGAACAGAACACGCAGACCATCACGAATAATGATTTTCTGACGGTTTTGGCTTTACCCGAAGTTACCTTTGCTGAAATTGAAGATATGTGCGTCAACTGGCCGGCACAGGAACTAAATGGTGGTTTTCCGGAGGGTGGCGAATATTCAGGACCCGGCGTATCAAATGGGTATTTTTATCCGGCAGAAGCCGGTACCGGCACACATACGCTGACCTACACTTTCGCCGATGAAAATGGTTGTGAAAACTTCTCGGAGCAACTCGTTTATGTGGATGGATGTGTTGGAATTGAAGAACCTGACGATGATTTTGTCCTGAGGCCCAATCCGGGCAATGGCGCATTTTATTTGTATGCTAAAAATGATTTTATACCGCATCATATCAGCGTATCAAACATCCTGGGAAAAGAAGTTTTCAAAGCAAAAAACATCTGTTTTACGAAAGGAAAACCATATAAAATCCTTTTAACCGGAAATCTGCCTGGGGTTTATTTCCTGAGAATAAGTGGAGAAAAAGAACGGATATTGAAAATCATCATTCAATAAAAATATTGAACATGGATTGAATTCTTGAAATAATTTAGTACAATCGTTTCAGATATCAGTCAATTTATTGAAAGCTTTGATCTTCTCAAGTCCCATGGAACTTATTGATTCTCGCAGTAGCATTTAATTTCAAACCATATTCAACCATCCAATGGGCGGACTGCCCCTGAGGAGAAAATATTGGTAGAAAACATGCTGCAAATTAACTTTAAAGTCCCTAAGGAACATAATTGCATTTTACCAGACAATGAAAAAATAGGTTCTTCTATTATTAATCCCATCCCCTGATAGTGTTCGAAACCCTGCCACGGTTTAATCAACAAACACATTTTTCGAAACTGCCTTCCGGCAATATTGCCTAATTTTGCCGTTCATATAAAAATTCTGGTTAGATATGTTTGAAAAAAGAGGAACAAAGCGAATGGAAATTTCGGAGTTGGGCGAATTTGGCCTGATCGACCACCTGACTTCGGGGGTTAAAATACATCATCCACAAACCGTGAAAGGCGTTGGAGACGATGCCGCAGTGATTGATTCGGGTGATAAATTCACGCTCATCACCAAAGACCTGCTGCTCGAAGGCATCCATTTCGATCTTACCTACATGCCGCTCAAACATTTGGGATATAAAGCCATCGTGGTAAATCTTTCGGATATTTACGCCATGAACGGAACACCGCAGCAGGTGATTATCGGCCTGGGCATGTCGAACCGTTTTTCGCTGGAAGCCGTCGAAGAATTGTATGCCGGGATGTATCTTGCCTGCGAAAAATACAAAGTTGACCTTGTTGGAGGCGACACCTGCAGCAGCGTTCAGGGACTGGTTTTGTCGGTGACTGCTGTTGGCACAGTTGCAAAAGATAAAGTTGTTTACCGCGGTCCGGCCAACGAAGGCGACCTGTTGTGTGTTTCGGGCGATCTTGGTGGCGCTTATGCCGGCTTGTTGGTTTTGGAGCGCGAAAAAGCGGTTTACAAAGCCAATCCGGAAATGCAGCCCGAACTTCACGGCTACGATTACATCCTCCAACGACAGCTAAAACCCGAAGCCCGCATGGATATCATCGAAATTCTTGAAAAAACAGGCATAAAACCCACCGCCATGATTGATATTTCTGATGGCCTGGCCTCCGAAATCAAGCATATCTGCAAACACTCCAACCTGGGCTGCACCGTTTTTGAAGAAAAAATTCCCATCGAGCAGTTTACTTACGATGCAGCACGGAGCTTCGACATGGACCCCACACTTTATGCGCTCAATGGAGGTGAAGATTACGAACTGCTTTTCACCATCCGGCAGGCCGATTACGAGATTATGAAGAACATCCTCGAAATCTCCATTATCGGATTCATGACCGATAAAAGTATGGGCGTTAACCTGATCACAAAATCAGGGTCGCAGGTCGAAATAAAGGCACAGGGATGGGATCACATGAAAGAGAGAAGTGCCTAAAGTACTTGGAGTGCCTAAAGTACTTGGAGTGCCTAAAGTACTTAGAGTACTTAGAGTGCCTAAAGTTGGGATTTTCGTCTTCCGACTTCGGGCTTCCGGCTTCGGGCTTCGGACTTCGGGCTTCGGACTTCGGACTTCGGACTTCGGACTTCGGACTTCGGACTTCTTTAAATAAAACATAATCACAAAAATCCATCTGATCTTTGCAAAAAACCAACCCACATATCGAAAAACTTGAACTGCTTCTCAAAACGCTTCCTGACAATCCGGGAGTTTACCAGTTTTTTGATGAGCATGAGAAGATCATTTATGTCGGGAAAGCAAAATCGCTGAAAAAGCGTGTTTTATCTTATTTTAATAAAGACAGCAGTTTAAGCGGAAAAACTTCGGTGATGGTCCGCAAAATTGCTGATATCCGCCACATCGTTGTTAGTTCGGAGTTGGATGCGCTTCTGCTCGAAAACAATCTCATCAAAAAGTACCAGCCGCGCTATAATATCAACCTTAAAGATGATAAGACTTTCCCGTGGATTTGCATCAAAAAGGAGCGGTTTCCACGGGTTTTTCCTACCCGAAATATCATTCACGACGGATCTTCCTATTTCGGGCCTTACGCTTCGGTGCGGATGATGCACACCCTCCTCGAACTCACGCGCCAGCTTTATCCCCTCAGAAGTTGCACGCTTAACCTTACCGAAAAAAATATCAAAGACAAGAAATTCAAAATCTGTCTCGAATATCATCTTCGAAACTGCAAAGGACCGTGCGAAGGTTTTCAGGCTGAAGAAGAATACATGCAGACCATTTTGCATATCACCGAAATCCTCAAGGGAAACATCAACAATGTGCTTTCGAACCTGCGGGACCTGATGAAAAAATATGCCGAAACCCTCGAATTTGAGAAGGCTCAGGTTGTGAAAGAGAAAATTATTCTGCTGGAACGGTTCCAGAGCAAATCGATGGTGGTGAATCCGAAAATCCATAATGTGGATGTTTTTACGATCATCAGCGACGACGAAGCCGGTTATGCCAATTACCTGAAAGTTGTTGATGGCGCCATCGTTCAGGCGCATACGGTCGAGATGAAGAAAAAACTCGACGAACCCAACGATGAATTGCTTTCACTCGCCATTGCCGATTTCAGGCAAAGATTCGACAGCAATTCCGAAGAGGCGCTCATCCCGTTTGACCTTGACCTGGAAATTCCGGGAGTAACTTTTACGATTCCAAAAATCGGCGACAAGAAGCAATTGCTCGACCTTTCGGAACGCAACGCAAAATATTACATGCTCGAAAAGCGCAAACAGGTCGAGCTGGTTGATCCCGACAGGCATAGCAAACGGATTTTAAACACGATGATGAAAGACCTCCGGATGAAGGAACTTCCGGCACACATCGAGTGTTTCGATAATTCAAATATCCAGGGCGATTATCCGGTGGCGGCCATGGTTTGCTTCCGCGATGCAAAACCCAGCAAAAAGGATTATCGTCATTTCAACATCAAAACTGTGGAAGGCCCCAACGATTTCGCCTCGATGGAGGAGGTGATTTACCGCAGATACAAACGAATGCTTGACGAAAACCAGGGATTGCCGCAACTTATCGTGGTTGACGGCGGAAAAGGACAGTTAAGTTCGGCAGTGACCAGCCTTGAGAAATTAAATCTGAGAGGAAAAATCACCATCATCGGGATTGCCAAAAAACTGGAAGAACTCTATTTTCCAGATGATTCGGTGCCCATTTATCTCGATAAAAAATCGGAAACTTTGCGGGTAATCCAGTATTTACGCGACGAAGCGCATCGTTTTGGCATAACACATCATCGCAAAAAACGCGAAAAGGGAACCATCAAAACCGATCTTACCAACATTGCCGGTATTGGCGAAACTTTTGCGCGGAAATTACTGTTGAAATTAAAGTCGGTAAAGAAAATCAGGCAGGCTAGCCTTGAAGAATTACAGGCAGTAATCGGGGAGTCAAAAGGAAAAGTTGTTTTTGAGTATTTCAAAAAAAATCCCGAAAGTTAATACTTCCGGGATTTTTCTTAAATAATATTATCTGCAATTTTAACCCTGCAGCGTAAATTTGATCGGCATGTTAAACTGAACCCTTACAGATTTACCACGCTGCTTTCCGGCTTCCCATTTAGGCATGCTCTGGATAACGCGAACTGCTTCTTCATCGCAACCACCGCCAATACCACGCAATACTCTTACATCAGAAACCTTACCGTTAGGCTCGACAACAAAAGTTACATACACAGTTCCCTGTATTCCGCTTTCACGGGCCATTTGCGGGTATTTGATATTTTCCTGCAGAAATTTCATCCGGGCAGCATCGCCTCCCGGGAAACTGGGCATCGATTCAACCACGGTGAAAATTTCCATTTCAACAATTTCTTCTTCCTTCCTGTTTTCAGCTATCGGTGCATAATCCTGCACTTCGGTCGACTGGTCGGCTTCCATGTCGATTTCAAGATCAGTATCAACCTCAACATTATCTTCAACAATGTTAATCACCGTTACCTGTCTTGGAGGAGGAGGAGGTGGTGGTTTTACTTCCTGCTTGGTGATCGGGATGATATCCTCAGGCGTATTGTCAACAACACGTTGAATATTTGAACCTTCTGAACGGTCGTATGACTTGTAATTGAAAGCAAACAACACAAAAGCCAGCGTAAAGACCAGGCCTAATTCCAAAAAAAGCGTTCTTCTGCTTTCCAGGTCAGCTTTTTTACTTTTTTTCTCTTCCATATCCTTTGATTTTATTGATAAATCTAAAATTTAAATTCGTGGTTTTCAAGCATAACGGCACACTTTATTACTTTATTGTATTTAGAATTTTTGCTTCTAAAACTCCTTTAAATAACAAGCTGCCGGTATTTAATACTTTTAACAGGATTATAACAATTCCTTGTATGCTGCGGCATCAAGCAACCCATCAAGTTCGCTCAAATCGGACATTTTTATTTTGATAATCCATCCTTTTCCGTAAGGATCGCTGTTGACAATTTCCGGATTTTGTTCGAGGTCCTCGTTAAACTCAAGCACTTCACCCGAAACCGGCATAAACATGTCCGACACGGTTTTTACTGCTTCAATGGTTCCAAAAGTTTCTTCTTTATCCAGGGTTTCGCCAACTGTTTCGACTTCAATAAATACAATATCGCCCAACTCATTCTGGGCATAATCTGTTACTCCAACAATGGCTTCATCACCATTGGTTTTAATCCATTCGTGATCCTTGGTGTACTTTAAATTATCCGGAATATTCATTTTTTTATCGTTTAAAAATTTACCCACAAAAGTATATTTTTTTTAATACGAAATGATTTTGTGATACGAATTTGTTGCAGTAGTATTTATCCTCAAATGATCGGGACAACTTACTTTTTGGCGGATTTTGGATTTTTTTTCATCAGATAATCTTCATACAAATTATGGATTAATCCATCGGCAAGCCCGATTTTTGGAACCATAATGGTCTCAGCATTTACTGTTTTGGCGATAAATAAAAAAACCTTCGCAGCCGGAACGATAACATCGGCGCGGTCAGGGCGAAGCCCCATTTCCTCGATTCGCTCGTGAAGCGTAAAACTTTTTAAATGCTTGTAGGCCTGTTCCAGGTTTTTTACGGGAATTTCATTTTCACCGGCTTTGCCATAAAGTTTTGCCAGCTTGTTTATGTTTCCCCCGGAGCCAATAATATTCATCTTACCAAAATTATCCTTAAACCGGCTTAGCCAGACTTCAAGATCGTCCCAGCTTTCCTTATCAACTTTTTTACTTAAAATCCGGAGTGTCCCGATTTTGAAAGAATTAGCGTCGATGAAATTAGTTTTCGAAATCACCGAAATTTCGGTACTTCCACCACCCAGGTCAACATACATGGTCAGGTTTTTATTGGTAAACGAGCCAATGTTGTTTGTAGAGCGGATGATTTCGGCTTCTTCAAGCCCGTCGATAATTCTAATTTTAAGGCCTGCTTCCTTTTTAATTTTATTCAGGATTTCGGGGCCATTGGTTGCTTCACGCATGGCAGCCGTGGCGCAGGCTACATAGCTTTCGGGTTTGTAAACGTCGATCAGCAATTTAAAGGCCTTCAGCGTTTTTATCAGGTTTGCAGCCCGTGTTTTCGAAATCGTGTTATTTTTATAAACATCCTTTCCCAGCCTGATGGGAATCCTGATCAGCGAAGCCTTTTCAACCCTGATGTGGTCAATATCACCAATTGCATTAGCAAACATCAGCCTCACGGCATTCGATCCAATATCAATAGCAGCAAATATCATTAGTTTTTATTTGGAGTGGAAAAATGGAATAGTGGAAGAATGGAATGTTGGAATAGTGGAATGTTGGAATGTTGGAATGTTGGAATAGTGGAATGTTGTGGCGTTAGCCGAAATCCCGCTTCGGCGGGAGAAGAATGGAATAGTGGAAGAATTCGACCCCCGATAGCTATCGGGGCGACAATGGAAGAATGGAATGTTGGAAGAATGGAATGTTGGAACCCCGATAGCTATCGGGGGGAATGTTGAGGCGTTAGCCGAAAGCCCGATTTGGCGGGAATAGAAATATGGAAGAATGGAATTTTGGAACCCCGGGTTATCGGTGTTGTAGTCTGCTCTTTGCACTTTGCGCTCTGCGCTCTGCGCTTTAGCTGTTTTCGTCATATTTATTTTTGAAGTATTTGTAGATTTCAACTTGTGATCGCACGGGTACTTCTGAGGTAGTTTTACGGTATTGATTTGGATTATCCCGGCTGATATTGCGTGCTTTGCAATTGTCGTTCATTTGAATCTGAAGCATGGTCCAAAGTTCTTCCTTTATTTTTTTGTCATAAATCGGGCAGGTAACTTCGATGCGGTAATCCAGATTTCGTTGCATCCAATCAGCAGAGCCAATAAAAAATTTGTTGTCGCCATCATTACAAAAAACAAACACCCGCGAATGTTCAAGAAATTTATCAACAATGCTGATGGCTTCAATATTTTCGCTGCTGCCCGGGATTCCGGGAATAAGCACACACATTCCCCTGGCAATAATCGTAATTTTTACACCTGCACGGCTTGCACTGTAAAGTTTACGGATAATTTTTTTATCCAAAAGGCTGTTGAGCTTTATGATTGCCCAGGCTTCTTTTCCTTCTTTGGCATTTTTGATTTCACGGTTTAATTTCTGGATAAAAAAATCGCGGGTACTGAATGGCGAAACAATCAGTTCTTTGAACCGGGGAATAGAATAGCGGGTTTCGAAAAGCTGAAAAACTTTGTAAACATCACCCGTGATGCCGGGATGAGATGTCAGCAAGCTTTCGTCGGCATAAACCCTGGCGGTTGATTCGTTAAAATTTCCGGTGCTGATGTTGGCATAAAAAACATTTTTCTGATTTTCCTTCCGGCGAATCAGAATGAGTTTGCTGTGAACCTTCAGACCCGGAATAGTCGGTAAGATTCTAACCCCGTTTTTCTGCAATTGCTCTGCCCAAAAAATATTGGCCTCCTCATCAAATCTGGCCTGAAGCTCGAGAAATACGGTAACAGTCTTCCCGTTTCTGGCGGCATTTATCAAAGCATTGATCACGTTGGAGTGGCTGGCAGCGCGGTAAAATGTCATTTTTATCGATCGAACTTTTGGGTCGATTGAAGCTTCGCGCAGCAGATCGATAATGTATTGAAACGACTGATACGGGTAGTGAAGCATGATGTCCTGCTGTCGGATTACCTCGAAAATACTTTTGTTAATGGGCAAATCCCTGTTAAGCAAGGGTGGTGAATCTGGATAACACAAATCGTCAGGGCCAACCCTGGGGAAATTCATAAAATCTTTGAAGTTGTGATACCTCCCCCCGCCACGCTGAAGGTCTTCTTCGGAAAGATGCAGTTTTTCGCGGATAATGTTGAGTAAATTTTTGGGTATCGCTTTATCATAAACAAACCGCACAGGCTCACCCAATTCGCGTTGCTTCAGGCTTTCGCTCATGATTTCGAGGAAGCTTTTCTGAATATCATTATCAATATCAAGCTCGGCGTCGCGGGTAATTTTGATGGTGTAAGCCTTGTAGGAGTCGTATCCAAAAATCGAAAAAATGTATTGCAGGCAATAACGAATTACATCATCGAGCAGAATAATGAAGATTTTACCCTCCTCCCTGGGCAAAATCAAAAAGCGCGAAAGTTGCTGAACAGGGACGCGTATGATGGCAAATTCCTCCTTGTCGGGATCGTGGCCCGACAAAAGCTGGATAGCGAGGTAAATGGACCGGTCTTCGAAACTGTTGCTGTCCTTAAGATTATCGAGCATGATCGGGAAAAGCAGCGGCCTCACATTGTTGTGAAAATAGTTGGTTACAAATTCGCCCTGCCGCTGAGTAAGCTGGTTTTCGTTGATGATAAAAACGTTCCGTTCTTTAAGCTTACTGACAATTTCATTGTAAGTTTCGGTGAATACTTTTTCCTGCTCCGAAACAATATCGAAAATCTCGGTTAAGATTTCTTTGGGTGATGCTTTTATCCGGTAATCGAGCTTTTCGACATTAATCATGCGGTTAAGTGTGGCTACCCTCACCCTGAAAAACTCATCGCGGTTGTTCGAAAAAATTCCTAAAAACTTCATTCGTTCAATCAATGGCGTGGTTTCGTCCCTGGCTTCCTGCAGCACACGGTGGTTAAAATGAAGCCAACTGATTTCGCGATGAAGCGTCAAATCTTTAATTTTTACCATAATCCTGATTTTTTAAAGGATTGCGTTTTTTAACGATTTTGGCGTAATCAAAAAATTAATTACAGGCTTCTGCCCTTCAATTCCTTGCCAGTCATCAGTTTCAAAAGAAATGCTTACAATTGCCGAAGTCGGAAGCTCATCAATTTCTTCTTCAAGAAAATCATTTACAAAGTTTGTGAGTGTTGGATTATGCCCAACAATCATGATACTATCGATTTTAGGAGAAACTTCACTGATTACTTTGTAAACAGAGTCCAGGCTTTCCTGATAAATCCTCCTGTCGGTTTTAATATTCCCGACAGGATAGCCAATTGCAGCGGCTATCAGCTTTGCTGTTTCGAAGGCTCTCACTGCATCACTCGAAATTATCAGTCCGATTTTAATATTGTGCTTCACCAAAAAGCCCGTAACGAGCGCGGTTCGTTGTATTCCTTTGTCGATCAGCGGGCGCTCGTGATCCGTTAAATTTGGCGCATCCCATGAGGATTTGGCATGACGAATTACATAAATAGTTTTCATTTTTACTGATTTTTTTGATCTGCTCAAAATTATAATAATTTCGGTTGGCAGTTTCAACAACCCATGAATAAAAGTTAACTTGAAATTTGCTTTCCGGTGTTGTAATTTTACAAGGCAAATAACCAAAATTCAACAACAAAAACCGATCATAATGAAAAATTTTATATTGACACTGGCGATTCTTTGTATCACAGCGCAATTTGCAGAACCTCAGATCCCAAACAGCGGGTTTGAAAACTGGACCACCATGGGCAATTGCCTTGAACCTGACGGCTGGTATAGCGCAAACCGCTTCGATACCACCGGTAATTATTTCCCGGTTACCCGCTCAGATGACCATTTTCCACAAAATATCGGGAATTATTCGATCCGGCTCGAAAACCAACCAGCGTTACTTCCCGGATTTAAAGCTTTTGGAATTGCACTCACAACACGTTTGGACGGAAGCGACAGGCCACTTTTCGCCGTAACCGGCCACCCGACTTCGTTGTGCGGGTACTTCAAATTTTCGTCACAAAACGGCGATACCATGGATATTCATTTTGCTTTGTATAAAAATGGCATTGAAATTACCAGTGGCGGATTTCTCAACTCAAACACATTTTCGGAATGGACGTCTTTTAATATTCAGGTTAGTAATCCGCTTTATGCTGAGGCCGACAGCGCACGAATTACCCTATCCGCTTTTTACAGCGATAACCTGATGGTTCATGGAAACTCGGTGCTTTATGTCGATAATTTGAGTTTCGATATCCCCATTTCTGGCATTAATGATCCCTCTGCCGGAAATAATACGAATTTCATTAATCCAAACCCGGCATCAGATTATATTTTTCCTGATGCAAATGAAATGAATGGTAAAAGCGTGATTGTTGACATTTATGATATTTCGGGAAGATTAGTAAAGCAGGGAACGCTTGTCGATAATCAGACAAAAATAAACATTGAAGATTTAAATAACGGGATTTACCTGGTTGGGATTAAAAGAGATGGATTCTGGAGTTTTCAAAAATTAATTATTCAACATTAAGAATTTGTTTATAAAATCTACCTTTGCTGTCGATTAATGCTACTCCGGTTGGCTTTACTTTGGCTGAAAGTTTGAAGTTTACAAAAATCCAAAACAATAACATCGTGCCTGAAATTCTATAAAAAGTTAGTTATTCATCTGAAAAATCATCAATTATGTTCACCAAAAATTCATCACAAAATTCAATGAAACCAGGGGCTTTTGAGCGGATTATCCCAAATAGTTTGTTGAGGTCATGGTTAATTTTTTTCGCAGGAATAGGCTTTGGTCTGGTATTTTTTATCTTGTTTTTTTCGGAAACTGGCAGTAACAAGCCAGGAATTTCGGACTTTGCAGGAAGCATGTACAGCAAAAATTCAACAACTTCAAATCTGGAAGTTGACCTTGAAGAAGTGAATGCAACCATTACCACTGGTTTTTTGCAGGATGAATATCTTCAAACCATCATCGAAGTTGAGTCGGTTGATTTGGTAAATCTGAGTTTCGAATTCAGTACCTCCGATTTTTCGGTTGCCTCGCTACGGCCACTGGATCAATCAGGCAACAGCAGCATTAACGGAGGCCCGGGTTTTGTAAACATCAGCAACGAAGGAACCGGAAAATATGTGTTTCTGTTAAAATCGCTAAACCGGCTTGCTAACCGGATTGACATTAAGATTTATTCGGACAACCGCATTATTTACGGGAATTCGATATCAACAGGAAATTAAGATTTTGATGAAAACAGCGATTAGTCTGTTGAATGCAAATAACTAAGTTGTTCTAAAAGAAAAAGGGAAGCCAATCGACTTCCCATTTTTTTTATTAACCAAAATCAATTATTCAGCTCCAAAAATTTTACTGTTGTCGCGATAACCGGGTGTAGTTTTGTTTGAATACCAATCCTGGAAATCGGCACCACCCGATTCGGCCCATTCAGCAAAGTGAAGATAAGCCTCAGTAACCTCACTTTTTTCGACAGGATAATCAAAAGGTTCGAGTAGCAGCAATCCCCATGGAAGGCCGGTTTCAGTTTTGTAATATCGCCCTGCATTTACATCAGAATCATCCTGACCAGTTCCAAGGAGCGACAAGTCCATTTTATCAGTTGGAACCCTATCAGAAAGATGAATTTCGACATCACGCTCCTGATTTTTAATAAGAAATACATTATAGGCGTCGGGGCCAACGAGATTACGGTCGATAGCCGGGTTAAAATAAATGTGTATTTCGATTAAATCGGATGTTCCCACTTGACCGTTTTCGATCGTGTTAAACATTGATCCACCGGCCCGGTGTAAAACGTCTTCAACATTTTCGCAGGCAATAATT
>CAJATL010000335.1 GCA_903944895.1 uncultured Bacteroidota bacterium | reverse complement strand
AATCTAAAAAACTCACAACTTACACTTCTATATTATTCCTGATAAATAACAACTTACGCCCCTGAACCTACGAATCCTTTTTAAAAATAACTTCCCCGAACATGAAAACCAAGTTGTAAAATATTCATGCGTTTGCCCTGGCCGGATATGGCTGTTTTACCAGTAATTTCAGAACCGGGAAATATGGACACATAAAAGTTGGCGGCCTCAATGGCTTCCTTGTCGAACCACAAATGAGGAACTATTTGAGATTTGTTATTAGCCATAATAGGTTTATTTAGTTAAATAATATTAGTTGCTTACAGCAAATGCCTGAGCGGCAGCAAAAGCCATTCGAATAGTTTCTGGATACCCGGACGGCGTTTCCAGGCTTCAAAATCGAAAGGTTCACACAAGGCAATGGTCTCAGTAATGTGGTTTTGAATGAGCCTGATTACCTTTTGATTGGTGCCGATCAAAGCGATTTCGTGCATGTAGCGAAAACTCCGGTAATCGAAATTCGGGGAACCCAGGGCGAAAATCTTACCATCGATCAGCAGGATTTTGGCGTGAAGGTTATGAGGTGTGTAAACCAGGAATTCGAGGTTGTTGGTATGCAGCATTTCGAGGTAGCGCCCATGCAAAAGGTTTACCATTCGCACATCAGATTGACGCGGAATAATAACCTTAACCGAAACACCCCGGTTTGCAGCGTCCTTCAAAACTTTCCGAAGCACAAAACCTGGTAAAAAATAGGGCGTTTCGATAACAATACTGCTTACAGCATTGCGGATAAGCCTTTCGTAACGCGTTTTGATTTTTTGCCGGGTAACCGATGGCATGTCGCGGATGATCTCGTAATCCTTGTTGCGGATAATGTTTGTATGACTGGAGCGGTAGCGGATGTATCTGTTGTACATCAAAAAATCCTGGTTAAAGATTTTTTTAAAATCCAGGGCTATCGCACCTTCCATCCTGAGCATGCTTTCGCGCCAGATCAGATTATATTCGGTGAGATTTGAAGAACCGATGTAACTGATATAGTCATCAACGATGAGGATTTTGCGGTGATTCCGGCGATGGCTGCGGGTAAAAAAATCGATGTTGATCTTGATTTTTTCGAAAAACCTGACCTCGCCACCGTAGCTTCTTAAATCTTTAAAAAACTCATCCGGAATGCCGCTGCCTCCCCATGAATCGATGAGCACTTTAACTTCGACGCCTTCCTTTGCCTTGCGGGTAATAGCATCCCTGAACTTTATCCCGATGGTGTGTGTGCCGAATTTATAGGTTTCGATGTAAACATAATTCCGGGCACGCTGGATGTCATCAAGCATTGCATTATAATACTTGATGGGGTCGTCAAAAAGCTGATAGTCTGTTTTTTGCGAATTTGCCATCTTCAATTATCAAAAAAACATGAATTTTCAAATATAGAAATAATATACTTCAGAAATTGCGGATTCGCATTAAAACGCTAATCAACAAAAAAAATTCCACCTCCGTCAAATAATGGGCCTTTGTAAAGTTCGACGATTTCCATTCCTGCATCCACAATAAAACTCCTCACATTTTTCCCTTCCGAAAAATATCTGAGATTGCCGGTTATAAAAAGTTTGTTTCCCAAAATACCGCAGGTTCCGCCAAAAAAACCATGATCAAAGGTCGGAAGGACGATTCCGCGGGGATCAACAAACAAGGTTTCTATTCCATTTTTAGATAATTGCTGATAAATACCCTGGTCGGAAGTAATCATTTTTTCGTTGTTTATGGCGATGAGATTACACCTTGTATAGCCTTGTTTTACGCTGATTTTGGTTTTTTGCAGGCATTTTAGCTGGATGGAATCGTCGGTTTGCCCGGTTTGATGGATCAGAAACTTACCGGTAATAACCGCATTGTAAAATGAAGTTTCGGGATATTTGCTGCCAACCGGTTTTTCGCCAATCGAAAAAACAATTTTCTTTTCGGTGAGAAGCGCATTAAAAACCTCCGGCAGGTTTGGTGCAACAATGAGCCGGCCATCAACCTGGGTCATGAAAATATCCGGATGTCCCGAAATGGCCTCATAACAAATGTTTTCGGTGAAAAATTCGACGACTTCACCGTGCTTTTTCAACGTCTCTTTTGCCTGTTCCGGCGCTTTTTTATCAATAAAAATTAACATGATATTCGCGGTTTTTTAATGATTCATCAATTTTAAAATTCACTTTCTGATATGTTTTTAAGAGTAGGTTTTTGTTGGAAGCCTGGTAACCCACGGCATAATTCAGTTCCCTCCCTCCTACCGAAATGCTGATCTGGCTTGTGTTTTCAGGTTTTTGGATCTTCGAAAATATTTCGCGCCAGCGTTCTGTTAAAACCAGCTCTTTAAACGAAACATGAAACGGGCCTGCAATCAGGTCATCACCATTGAGCAGTCCCTCCGAAGGATGTAGCCCGGTGCGGATGATGTTGACCCCGGCAGCTTCAAAGATTTTGGAAACTTCCGATGTGGTTTTCACCGCATCTTCAAGTGACAACGGAACATATTTTCCTGAGCTGTACATTTTTTCGAGTGGCGTTCCTTTGATCACCACCAAAGGATAAATCCTGACATCCACAGCCAGCATTTCGACGAACCGCTTTGCCGTGAAAATGGCGTTTTCCATTGTATCTCCCGGAAGGCCAATCATCATCTGCAAACCAAGCCTGAAGCTGTTTTCGACAATCTTTTCTGCCGCAGCAACAATATCAGCCGTAGTATGCCCTCGTCCTGATTTTTTCAAAACCTCATCGTTCATGCTTTGTGCGCCGAGTTCGATGGTTTTTACATGATGTTTTTTCAGGAAATCTAAAATCTCTTCATCAATAAAATCAGGTCTGGTCGAGAGCCGGATGCCCGAAATTTTGCCGGTTTCGAGGTAAGGTTTGGCTGCATTTAAATAGGTTTCCTGTTGATGAAGCGGCAATCCTGTAAAAGTTCCTCCAAAAAAACCAAGCTCGATGATGCTGTTTGTGGCAGGGATGGTTTCGAGATGTTTTTCGATAATCTGAACTACATCTTCGGCGACGGGAATATTAAGATGCCCGGAAATTTTTTCCTGGTCACAAAAGATGCACCTGAACGGGCAGGCCTGCATCGGGATAAAAACCGGTATGGTGAAATGTCGAAACTTCATTTTGCCAAAAATAATTCAAAAGATTCAATTCCTCTGCCGAAATTATCCTACATTTGGGCTATGTCAATTTTTGATGATTTTATCTCCCTTTTCTTTCCGCATCTCTGCGTTGGCTGCGGCAATCAGCTCTTCAAAAATGAAGGCGTCATTTGTACTTCCTGTTTGTACAAACTTCCAAAAACCAATTTTCATAACCATCACGACAACCCTGTGATGCAGATTTTCTGGGGAAGAATCAGGCTTCATTCGGCAGCTTCGTTTTTGTATTTTGCCAAAAAAGGCCGCGTTCAGCACATTGTCCATGCCTTAAAATACAAAGGCCGCCGCGAAGTTGGGCTGCTGATGGGTGAGCTTTACGGAAAAGATTTGAAAAGTTCGGAATTGTTCCAAACCGTTGATGTAATTATTCCTGTTCCGCTGCACTGGAAAAAGCAGAAAAAACGTGGCTTCAACCAAAGCGAAATTTTTGGAAGAGGCCTGGCCCGCTCCATGAACGCAACCCTCGACACACAAAGCCTTTACCGGCATGTTGACACCGAAACGCAAACCAGGAAATCGCGCATCAAGCGCTGGGAAAATGTAAAGGAAGTTTTTGCCGTAAAGAACGAAAAACAACTCGAAGGCAAGCACATTTTGCTGGTCGATGACGTCATCACCACCGGAGCCACCCTCGAAGCCTCCGCTTCAAAGCTTTTAGAAATTCCAGGTGTAAAAGTCAGCGTTGCATCGATTGCTTTTGCAAATCAATAAAGGGTTTTTGAAAAAGCAAAAAGATTAGAAAATTGCTTGTAATACAATCCTGATATTTTAATAAGAAAAATTCTTTAAAAACCATAACTTATAAAGTGGATCAAGGAATCCGGGATTTCCCTGAAAAATATCGATAATCTCCTTTTGTATCAAAGCCTCCTTGATCCTACGAATGTTTGACACCGATCCAAGATCATATTTTTTCATGGTATCCATCGAAGTAAAGGAGGTTACACCTTCGCACAGCGCTTTTAGAAATGCTACCTGTGTATTGGGAAGATTATCCGTTTGCATCTGAAAAAGATAATTATTATGATCGAGAAGATTTGATGCGGCTATAGCGATTACTTCCTCCGTTACCTTTTTTTCGGTAATACTCCAGATTTCATGTGCCAGGTACTGAATATAATATGGATGATTTTCGAGAAGTCCGGCTGTTTTGGCCGCAAGGTGATCAGAGATTTCTTTTCCAGTACTGTCGAATCTTTCCGAAATAAAGAGAGGCCAGAATTCAATAGGTATTTTTTCGAGCATTATCAGATCACCAAACCTGTAAAAAGGCAGTGATGGGTTGTTAAAAAGGTCGGTTAGTATGTGTCTTCTGCTGCCAAGCAAAATATAAACCGCCTTTTGGTGAAGCTGCCAGTGTGCGCGCAAGATTTTTTGAAATTCCAGGGGCTCATCGAAAAAGCTGAGATTCTGAAATTCATCAATACAGACAACAATCCTGATTTTCTTATTTATTGAAAGCGTTTCCGGTAAATTTAAAATTTCATCAGGATTATTTTTCACTTCCTTCCAATCAAGGGTAACCGAAAAATCATTTAACGGATCACTGCCCATGTTGAACCTGGGAATCAGGCCTTTTAGGAACTGTTTTGCATCATCCATCCATATTTCCCATTTTTCGGATGCGGCTTTCAGAACTGCTGTAACAAGTTGGGCATAGAAGTCCTCCTCTTTTCGTATGTTGAACATATCGATAAAACAGAACTTAACAGAGGAATCTTCATTTTGCATACTGTCAGAAACCTGTCGTACAAGCGACGACTTCCCCCAACGCCTTGGTGAAACTAGCATCGAATTGACGCCCGAATTGATATTCTGCTTTAAACGTTCCTGTTCTTTTTCGCGATCAAGAAAATAATCTCCTGTGATAACTTTCCCGAAAATAAAAGGATTTTCCATTTTTACAAATTTGACACAAATGTATAATACATTTTTGTACCAAACAAATATGTGTCTTAATATCAGGCATCAAAATGTATTTTTAGTTTGATGCCTGATGAAATCTTTACGAAAGTGATCGAAAACCTTATTTTGTAAAGGCATTCAGTTGATTCATATCTTTCTGCAATAAAGCAGTGATTTTAAAACAGAATTTGGTGAATTAAAAAAACACCATACCTTTGTTCGTAATTTAACGAACAATAATTTAGAAAAACAAAAATGGATTTTTTCAAAACATCCAAAGGAAAAATTGCAATTCCACTGCTTCTTTTACCGGTTTGGTTTCTGATTTACCACTATTTACAGCCGTTTACCGACTGGTTGGTTTTTGATGCTTTCGGTATGACCAAAGGCGAACATCTTGCTGATGCGGTTTGGTTTTTTATCTTCGAATTTCCAAAAGTGATGCTTTTGCTTACGCTGATCATCTTTTTTGTTGGAATTATTCGCACGTATTTTACCGCCGAACGAACCCGCAAAGCACTGGAAGGCAAAAAAACCTTTACCGGAAATGTGATGGCTGCAAGTCTGGGAATCGTAACACCGTTTTGTTCCTGTTCGGCAATTCCGCTTTTCCTGGGATTTGTCGAAACCGGTGTGCCGCTGGGTGTAACTTTCTCCTTCTTGATTGCCGCACCCATGATTAACGAAGTTGCGATTGTGCTTTTATATGGCCTTTTTGGCTGGCAGGTTGCTTTGATTTATGTTTTAACCGGCCTCACCATCGCGATTGTTGCAGGCTGGGTGATCGGTTTATTGAAACTCGAAAAATGGATCGAGCCCTGGGTTTACCAGGTTCATTCGGGCAAAAATGATCTTGATGATGAGAAAATTCCTTTTAGCGTCAGAATACAACGTGGTTATGAAGCTGTGAAGGAAATAGTCGGAAAAGTCTGGCTTTACGTGGCTTTGGGAATTGCTGTCGGTGCCGGCGCTCATGGCTATGTGCCCGAAGATTTTATGGCCGCCCTGATGGGAAAATCGGCCTGGTATTCGGTTCCTTTGTCCATACTTATCGGCATTCCGCTGTATTCGAACGCCGCGGGCATTGTGCCAATTGTTTCGGTGCTCATCGAAAAAGGAGCTTCACTGGGAACAGCTTTGGCGTTTATGATGTCGGTAATTGGCCTCTCGCTGCCCGAGATGGTCATCCTGCGTAAGGTTTTAAAACTGCCTCTGATTTTTACGTTTATCGCCATTGTTGGCACCGGAATTATGATTGTGGGTTTTTTATTTAATGCTATTTTTTAACTATGAATACAACTGACAAACCCCTGTTTCAGGAATTTCACATCGAAGGGATCAAACACATTTCTCCGGTAGCAGCTTTTGAAGCTGTTAAGCGTGGCAAAGCCATCATCCTCGATGTTCGTGAAGAAAACGAACTCGACTTTGAATCTATTCTGCTTGATGAAGTAATGTACCATCCGATGTCGGAAATTATGGATCGGCTGCAACACATTCCCAACAACAAATCAATCATTGTTGCGTGTCCGGGCGGTGTGCGAAGCAGCAAAGTGGCCAACCTGCTCATGATGCAGGGTTACAAAGAAGTGGCTAACCTCGATGGAGGTCTGATGATGTGGAAAATGCAGGGATTGCCTTTTGAGAGCCATGCTTCGATGGGCTGCGGCTGTGGTTCCCACGGTGATTTGTCAGAAAACGAAGCAACTTCAGGCGGCTGCGGCTGCGGATGCGTCCCAACATCTTCCGGCGAAAGTTGCGGTTCGTGTTGTTAAACAAGGAAGGAAAGTGAAAACCAAATTCGAAATAACCGTATGAAACTGCTGATTTCAATATTGACGTTTTTCCTGATAACAAGCCTGGCATTTGCACAAACTGATACCACCTTCAAACCATCCGGAAAACCAATCATCCAGGTCTTTGGAAACTTTGATTATAACGCAACTCAGGATGCTCAGAAAAAATATGGCTTTTGGTTTGGACGTGCACATTTTGGCTACGAATACCAGTTTAGCCGGCAGTTTTCGGCAAAAATAGTTTTAGATGCGGGGCGACCAACCACGGTTGGGCAGATTGAGGTTACCGACACCACCGGCAATAGCCTGGAGGTTTCAAACAGTTCAAAAGAAGGAAGTTATTATACGATGACATTAAAATTTGCCTCGCTGGAATGGAAACCCAACGAACGTTTCAAAATTCAGGCAGGTGGGATTTTACAAAACCATTACATCACCCAGGAAAAATTCTGGGGTTATCGTTACCTTGCCGAAACTTTTCAGGACAGGTATTACAGAATACCAAGCAGCGACCTTGGTTTTATCGCCTATTATAAAGCCAGCGAAAAATTCGGTTTCGATTTTGCTTTAACAAATGGCGAAGGGTTCCGCTTTGACCAGGATGCCTATGGCGATGTAAAAATTGCTTCCGGCGTTGATTATTATCCTGTAAAAGGCCTTCAAACCCGCTTTTTTTACGATTACACCGAATCGGACAACCCGGCAAAACCGGCTGAACAACAGTTATTTTCGATATTTGCAGGCTATAAATTCCAGGACAAATTCCGGATTGGCGGCGAGTACAATTATCGGAAGAATCATCAAAACATAAGTAACCATGATTTATTCGGCTGGTCGTTTTATGGAAGTTACGCTGTAAGAAAAAATGTAGAACTTTTTGCCCGTTTCGACCAATTAGATGCTAATACACTGAATGGTGAAACGACAAGCTGGTATTACCAAAACACAGGTCAGGCCTTGATTACAGGGGTACACTTTAATCCTGTAAAGGGAATTAACGTTTCGGCGAATTACCAGGGTTGGTTTAACCCGACAGCAAACAATTCAAATCATTTTTTAGTCAGTTTTGAATACAAATTATAAAATCATTTTGATGATGCCGAATGTTGAAATTAGGGATTGCGGAGCTATTGAATTGCTCCATGTTTCTGCCAGAGAAGCTTTTCAGTTGTTGAATTCCGGCGCAGTAATCATTGATGTCCGGCTCGATTATGAGTTAAGCAGGTTATTTGATGTTGAGCAAATAATTTATTGCCCTTATGATGAAATCAAAAATCACCTGATGGATTTACCAGCAGATAAACCGCTAATTATTGCCGATGCCGTTGGCCTGAGAAGTAAGGAGGTTTCAAAATTATTAACCGAAAACGGATTTTCGAAAATCTATAATCTTGCCGGCGGGATTGTAGATTGGGATCGTGCCGGATTTCCGGTAACAACCGACAAAACCAGGATGTTGACCGGCTCATGTATGTGTCAGTTGAAAAATCGTAATAACAAACCAAAATAACTTTCAAAATGGAAACTGAAAATAACAAATGCTTATGCGGAGCAAGCGAGTACATAGTTTTGTCGTGCTCCGGTGCCTGCGATTTAGGTCAGATTACTGATCTTGTTGCCCGGAAACTTTCGAAAGAAGGTGTACGGAAAATGAATTGCCTGGCTGTTGTTGGCGCAGGTATCGAAAAATCCATCGAAGATTTTAAGACAAAAAATATTTTAATGCTCGATGGATGCCCGGTTGACTGTGGCAAACAGATTTTGGACAAAGCAGGTATTGAAGATTACAAATACCTGCGAATTACCGACCTTGGTTTTACAAAAGGGCAAACACCTGTAACCGGCGAAATCATAAGCCAGGTGTACGAAAAAGCAGAAGTGATCTGTTAAACAATAAATCATGCTGCTACGAAAGCAAATTTTTGAATTTTATCAACCAAAACTGATCGAATTTTTCAGGAAAGCAATATCGTAACCGATGTTCAAAAAAGTATTTCCCTGGCTTGTAATTATTATCCTGATCGCACTGTTGGTCGGGCTTTTCATGATGAAAGACGGCATGAACATTCGTCTTTCGAAAATGATGCAAGCTCAGGCTGGCTCTGAAATTTCCAGTTCAGGGGAAGCTTTTATTGATTCTGCTTTCAACTACTCAAAAAACGGACAAAGCTTCCAGCTTACCTTTCTTGAATTTGGTTCAAATTGTCCGGCCTGCAAACGCATGGAAGCGGTGATGAGCGAACTCCGGGCTAAATACCCTCAAAAGGTAAATGTTTTCTTTCTGAATATTCTTCTTCCCGAAAACCAAAACCTGATGAAATACTTTGGCGTTGTGTCAATTCCAGCGCAGGTACTGCTTGATAAAAACGGCAAAGAGTTTTTAAGGCATGCAGGCTATTATTCTTCTGAAGATTTGATAAAAGAATTTGATAAATATTTAACCTCAAATAATTCATGAAACAACAGCCAAAAATCACAAGCATCATTTCAATTTTAGTTTTTGCTTTGATAATGCTTTTGATAGTGTTTTCAGCCTGCCGGAAAGAAGCAGAGCCGCCTCCACCCGACCCTACACCAAATCTGGCGTTGGACAGTATTGTTGCTTCAAAAAATAACATCATCATTTACGAAGAGATTTATATTACAGCTTATGCCCGCGGGGAAAACCTGAAGTATCAATGGAAAACCAATCATGGCAGCATGGTTGGCCTCGATTCGGTTACGGCAAAATACTGGGCTTGTTATTCGTGCATTGGCCACAATGTTGTCGAATGTACAGTTTCAAACGAGTATGGCGCAATTACCGATACCATCGTGATTCATGTAACCCTAAACAAATGAGAAATTACCCGCCAATAATTATGAAGTGCGGTCTAAAAAGCCGAAACCTACCAGCCCCGATAGCTATCGGGGTAAACCTGTTAGGTTTATTATCAACAGGTTACGGGCAATTTAAACAAATCAAAACACCTTTTTATACTGGGCTCATCATTGTACTATTTGCCATGCTTTCGGCCCAAAATGCTGCCGGGCAATGTTGCTCCGCCGGGAACCCTGTGGGTGGCGATGGCTCAAATGACGGTCTGAATGAAAAAGCTTTGCGGTTTTATGTTTCCTACAAATACAGCCTTTCGGAAGATTATTATCATTACGACGCTAAGTATGACGTGCCTTATGTTCAAAAGAGCGATTTCGATTATGGCAGTATTTCGTTGACCTACGGACTGCTGCCCCGCTTAACCGTACATGTCGAACAGGGCTATTTCTGGAGCAAAGCCCAGGAACTGACCATCAACAACCAATACGAAAAAATACAATCCAAAGGTTTTGGTGATCTGGCTTTGAACCTCCGCTACATCGCTGTAAAAACTGTTAAACCTATTTCCCAGCTTGTATTTTCGGCAGGCTTCAAAGCGCCCGTCGGGGCCTTTAACGAAGAAATTGATGGAGTCACTGTTCCCATTTCGCTCCAGCCTTCTTCAGGGGCCTTTAAATATAATGCAAGTGCTTTTTATTTCCGTAAGCGCAGCGACCGGAAATCCGGCTGGAATACTTTTGCGCTTTTCGAACTCAGCCAGACTATCAACAAAGGCTACCTTGTTTATCGGTATGGGAATTATTTTCAATATGCCCTGGCCGGGACTTATGCTTTTAACAAGAAATTCAGTGTTATTGCCAGTGCAAAATTTGAATGGAGAGGCAAAGACGAAAGAGAAGACGAAATCGTCATCGAATCCTCGGGAAGCCGCGTGGTATATTTCAATCCACAAATCATGTATTCATTTTCGCCGAAATGGTCACTAATTTTAATGTCAGATCTTCCGGTTTACAAATACGTAAACGGCTTTCAGCTTACCAACAAATTTTCGGTGCAGGTGGGAATCCGGAAAGACGTTAAACTATAAATCTTTAAAGTAGCCTTGTTTCAAAAAAACAATGAAATATTTCCCTCAAAATTTGGTCAACATTATTTAATGATGTATGTTTGCGACATTAAACAATAAAGGTATGACAAACAATAAATTTACAGAATTTTCGGAAGAACAACAGCAAATAGCACTTTTTGCTAAAGTGCTGTCCCATCCCGCCAGGATTGCAATAATCCGGCTGCTTGCCGAAAAAAAGGAGATTAAAACCGGAGATATCTCCGAATTTCTTCCAATTAGCCGGCCAACAGTTTCGCAGCATCTTAAAGACCTCAAAGAAATGGGAATCATCAAAGGCACCATTGACGGGCTTAAAATTCATTATTGCCTCGATATGGCAAAACTTGCCGAAATGAAAACTTCCTTTAACGTTTTCTTTGATCAGTCAATCAGTACATTTATGTGTAGTTGTGAATAATTTTCCAACCAAATAATTAAAATTTTATGAAAAAAAACATTGGGATTTTTATGGTTTTCGCCCTGCTTCAATTCTCGCTGAGCAGCGTTGCGCAGGTAAAAGCCGATATCGAAAAACAAAATAAAAAGGGAAATGCAGTTTTCCTGATCATAACCGATAAAGCCACTCCTGGGGTCGAAAATGCCATTAAAGTAGCCAACACGGCAAAAAGCAAAGCACCAAATTCGGCTGTAGTTCAATTGAACAGGGACGATGCGGCAAATAGCAGCCTGGTAAAAGAATATACCGTTGCCAATGTGCCCGTTCCATTTATTTTGGTGATTTCTGCAAAAGGTAATGTTTCCGCTGGTTATCCTGCAGACGGCTTAGATTCGGATTTGTTGGTTCAGGCCATTCCCTCACCAAAACAGGATGAGGCTATTGAAGCTTTGGATGCAGAAAAACCATGTTTCTTTGTGGTATCAAAGCAAGGATTTGCCGACAAAAATACCGTACTGGCTAATTGCAAAACAGCAAGTTCCAAAATTGCTTCAAATCCGGCAATTATCGAAATTGACTTTGATGACAATAACGAAAAAGCTTTTCTCGAAAGAATCGGTGTAGAAACGATAAAGGATAAAACATTAACCATAGTAGCAAATGCCACAGGCCAGATTACTGGTACTTTTGAAGGCAGCGTTGATGTTTCCAGACTTATTGCCGTAGCAAATTCTGTCCCAAAAAGTAGCGGTTGTTGTCCGGGTGGAAGCGGCAGCAAAGGCTGCGCACCTAAAAAATAACCAATAATTTCCAATTAAAATGAATGTACAAAAACTCGTCTGGCTTGAGTTTAAGCAACACAAATCGCAGTTGATTTCCGGCTTACTGGCAATTACTTTGGGTATTGCTGTAATTGTAGGAATCAGGTCAATTTCGGTAGTTTCCGAAAAAGCGGTAGCCATCAACCTCGATAATCTTGGTGCAAATATTCTGGTTTTGCCTCAGGCTTCAAATGTGGATAATTATTACTCGGCTGACATTGATGCACCAACCTTTCCCGAAGAATACGTCGAAAGAATTGCAACTTCAACCATTGCCGGCGTTGACAACATGTCGCCAAAACTTACCCGCCGGATCACGATAAACGGACAGAAATATGTTCTTACCGGAATTTTACCAAAAAACGAACTGGCATCAAAACCAATCTGGCAAAATTCAGGATTGTTTGGTGCTGAATTACAGGCCTCATGTGGCGAAAGTCCTGTTAACGAAGATTTGGGGTACAAGGATGAAAAACTTCAGCGAAAATCTGTTGATTCGCTTGCCATGGACGATTGCATGATGGGCAGTTCGGCCGCTCAACGATTAACTGCTAAGGAGGGAGAATCGGTTGTTATTGAAGGTAAAACCTTTAAAGTAGCAAAAGTACTTTCCGAAACCGGCACCATTGATGATGACCGCATTTTTGCGCACCTTCATGCCGTCCAGGATTTGCTTGGAATTAAAGACCAGGTAAGCGCCATCGAAATCATGGGTTGCTGCAATGCCATCAGCGACGGATTATTGGGAAAACTCAGAAACATCCTGCCCGACACCAGAATTACCACCATCGGACAAATTGTTTCCACACAAATCCAAACCAACAAAATGATGAACAAAGTTTCATTCGTTTTCCTGATCATCATCATTTTCGTGGGTGGAATCTCGATCGGAAACTTTATGTGGGCCAATGTTAATGAACGACGTAAAGAAATAGGGATGTTCAGAATGATTGGCTTTTCTAAAACCATAATTTACCAGATGCTTCTGGCAAAAGCCTTTATTTTAGGAATTCTGGGAGGAGTAATCGGTTACATCATCGGAACGGCTGCTGCCATGTGGTTAGGCCCTGAATTTGCCGGTTTAACGGTTAATGCAATTCCGGCTTTAATATTCATTTCGCTTTTGATTTCGATTGCCGTTTCATTGATAGGTGCAATAATTCCGGCTTACCTGGCCGGAAAAATTGATCCGTTTAACAACATGCAGGAGGGATAATTATGATATTGAGAGTTGTAAGCCTTAATAAAAAATACCAGCATATCGATGGCGAAGTTGACGCTTTAAAAGACGTAAATTTCGATGTTAACCAGGGTGATTTTGTTACAATCACCGGCTCCTCCGGATCAGGAAAAACTACCTTGCTGTTGACCCTTGCCGGGCTGATTAAATCAACATCCGGGATAATTTTATTTAAAGATTTTCGAATTGATAAAGCTACAGATGGGCAACTATCGGCTTTCAGGAAGAATAATGTGGGCTTCGTAATGCAAAGTTTTGCACTAATTCCTTACCTCACGGCCATCGAAAATGTGATGCTTCCGCTGGCAATTTTCAACCGGCCAAAAGCACAGAAGTATAACGCAGCTCTGGAACTGCTGCAACTCGTCGGGCTGGATAACCGCAAAAATCATTTGCCCAAAGAACTTTCTGCCGGTCAGCAGCAGCGCGTTGCCATTGCGCGGGCACTGGTCAATAATCCCTCACTTATCCTGGCTGATGAACCCACCGGAAACCTCGACCCTTCGCTATCGGCGGATATTCTGAATCTGCTTAAAAAAATCAACCGCGAAAAAAAAGTAACCATGCTCATGGTAACGCATAGTCCGGCGGCTGCAGAATTTGGCAATACCCGAATACACCTTCAAAATGGCAGGATCGACAACATTTTTTCCAAAGAAATTAAAATGAATTTAGAAGCAGTAATAAACTAATTAAAGTGCGCATTTAAAATATTCAGAATTATGAAAAAAAATTCCTTGTTTTTATTAGCAGTCATCATGATGACGCTAATTTCGTTTGACAGTTTTAGCCAGACGCAACAAAAAATTGACGCCGCAACTGATGCAGGAAAAGCAGTCTTTCTGGTGGTTTCTGATCCGGGAGTGGCCGAAACAGACAAAGCTCTGGAAATTGCCAAACAGTCGAATAAGAGCTATTCAAATTCAACGGTCATTCAGATGAACCGTTCCGAGCCTGCTGATGCAGACCTCGTAAAACAATTCGGCGTCGCAGGAGCACCTTTACCGGTCATTTTGGTTTTGTCACAAAATGGTAGTGTTACCGGAGGATTTGTACTCGCTCAAGCCACACCAGAAAAGCTTGTTAGTTTAATTCCTTCACCTAAAAAAGCAGAAGTTTTGCAAGCCCTGGGTGATAAAAAATCCGTTTTCATTGTTGCAACCAGTAAAACGATGACCGAAAAAAGTGATATCCTGGGTACATGTGCTCAAGCTTGTGTCGAAATGCAGCAAAATGCAAAAGTTATCGAAATAGACCTCGACGACCCTAAAGAGGCAAAATTCTTAGCTGAACTGAAAATAGACCGGTCTTTAACAAGTCCGCAAACTTTTGTTATTAATACAAAAGGACAGGTTACGGGCAAATTCGATAGCAGTGTAAATTCCGCTACCCTGGTGGCAAGCGCAAAAAAAGTCAGCTCCGGTTGTGGGCCGGGTTCAAGTTGTGGCCCAAAGCAAGGTTGCGGCAAATAGACGCAGGAACCCAAATTTATTAAACCATCATTTTTCAAACATTGGATTTCCGCATTCAGAAATAACCCATATTTTAATTTTATTTCTTCATGAAAATATTAATCCTTTGCACGGGCAACAGTTGCCGCAGCCAGATGGCACACGGCTTTTTACAGTCGTTCGACAAAAAACTGACCGTTTGTTCCGCAGGTACAGAAGCCTCCGGAAAATTAAACGAAAAAGCCGTAGCCGTGATGAAAGAAATTGGCATAGATATCAGCCACCACACCTCCGATTCCGTTGATCTATATCTTGATCAGGAATGGGATTATGTGATTACGGTTTGCGGTGGAGCCAACGAAAACTGCCCTGCTTTTCTGGGGAAAGTGAAACACCGCCTTCACAACGGTTTTGATGATCCTTCGCACGTTGTCGGCAGCGAAGAGTTTATCTGGAGTGAGTTTCGGCGGGTCAGAGATGAGATTAAAGAAGGTTTCTGGAAGTTTTACATCGATAATTTAAAGATTAAATAATTTGAAAATTTGAAAATTATGAGAAGCGATAAAGAAAATGTAATTGTAAAGCTCACACTTGAGTTTGCACTTGATATTATTGACTATTCAGAATTACTGGAGGAACATAGAAAGTATGTAATTGCCAGGCAATTATTAAAATCAGGAACATCAATTGGTGCAAATATCAGAGAGGCTCAGAATGCTGAAAGTAAAGCTGACTTCATACATAAAATGAAAATTGCAGCAAAAGAAGCCGATGAAACCGAATACTGGCTTTTGTTGTGTAAACATTCACCATCATATCCTTTTAACGAAGAACTTTTGGAAAAAGCGGGAGAACTCATAAAAATACTCACAAAAATAATCAGCTCCTCAAAATCCCATTAATGCTCCATTCTTTCGTCTACTATCTTTTGGTTAAATTGTTTCGTTATTTCATTTTCAAATTTTCAAATTGACCAATTTTCAAATTCTTTTAATATGAAAAAGAGACTAAAATTCCTCGACAGGTATTTAACCCTGTGGATTTTTCTGGCCATGTTTATTGGCGTTTTCTCAGGATATTTCTTCCCGGGCATTGTTGGTTTCTGGGAATCGTTAAAATCCTCACCCGAAAGCACCACCAACATCCCCATCGCCATCGGGCTTATCCTGATGATGTACCCGCCCTTAGCCAAAGTAAAATACGAAGAGTTGGGCGGCGTTTTCGGTAACTTTAAAATTCTTGGCCTTTCGCTCGTTCAAAACTGGCTTATCGGGCCGGTTTTGATGTTTACGCTGGCCATTGTTTTCTTCAAAATTTTCCCGGGCGAAAACAATGCAAACTTGCCCTACATGTACGGAATTATCCTGATTGGCCTGGCGCGCTGTATCGCCATGGTCATTGTGTGGAACGACCTTGCCAAAGGCGACACCGAATATTGCGCCGGACTGGTGGCGTTTAATTCCATTTTCCAGGTTTTGCTTTTCTCGGTTTACGCCTACCTTTTTATTGCGATACTTCCCGGCTGGTTTGGCGTTCCCACGAGCAGCGTAGTCGAAAAAATCACCATCGGCCAAATTGCCGAAAGCGTTTTTATTTACCTCGGAATCCCTTTCATCGCAGGCTTTCTCACACGTTTTATCCTCATCCGGGTAAAAAGCAAAGAATGGTATCACAGCAGGTTTATTCCCAAAATCAGTCCGCTTACACTGATAGCATTGTTGTTTACCATTCTGGTGATGTTTTCGCTTAAAGGCGAATATATCGTTAAACTGCCTTTTGACGTAATTTTGATAGCCATCCCGCTCATCATCTACTTTTTGGTGATGTTCCTGCTGTCGTTTCTGATGAGTAAAAAAGCCGGCGCCACCTACGAACAGGCAACAACCCTTTCGTTTACTGCTGCCAGCAACAATTTCGAGCTGGCCATTGCCGTGGCCATTGCTGTTTTCGGTATTAATTCCGGTGAAGCCTTTACCGCAGTTATCGGCCCATTGGTCGAAGTGCCGGTGATGATTGCGCTGGTTAACGTGGCTTTAAAGTTTAAGAAGAATTATTTTGTGGTTTTGAAAAAATAAATGGGTACGTTTGTAAGGGTAAATCTGATAAAATCATCATAATAAACAACTAACCCCTATATTCTTTTTCTATCTTTGAAACCCTGTTTGGGGACTATAGATAAAACGATAAACGTTCTGCACAACCAAAGAAAACGTTCTGCTAAATGAGATACGATATTATGAAACCAAATAATTAATAAAGTGATGGACAAAGAGAAGCTAATTGAACGATTAAAAAAAGGCTCTGTAGAAAAAATGGACTTAAATTATGCTGATTTGAGCGATGTTGACCTTCATGGTACTGACTTACATAATGCAAACCTTCGTGGTGCTATTTTAAGTGGGTCTAATCTACGCGGCATTAACTTATATAGTACCAATCTTTGCGGTGCAAATCTTCTAAATGCTTTCTTAAGTGGTGCTGACCTAAGGGCTTCTGACCTGAGTTGGGCTAACCTTGCGTTCGTTGATCTTAGCACTACAAAACTTAAATTTGCTATCATGAACAATGCTAACCTTGAGGGTACTAATCTTAGTCATAATGATCTTCAAGGTATTAACCTAATAATGTCATTCCTTAGAAGTGCCAACCTAAATGGCACTAATATAAGTCATGCAGACCTTTGCGGTGCTAACCTTATTGAAGCTAACCTTTGTGATTCTAACCTTACCTTTGCCGACCTCAGCCAATATTACCTAAGTGATGACGAGTTTAACCGTCGTCGTATTTACGAGAGCGATACTAACATTGTTGCTACATTGCTTTGTGGTGCTAAACTCATACGTGCTGATCTTCGCGGTGCGGACCTTAGGGGTGCAGATTTTAGTGGTGCAGACCTTAGTGATGCCTCCTTAAGTGGTACAGATCTAACTGGTGCTAGACTATGCTTTAACAAGGTTTTGCGTAAGAGAACTAACCTTAGTCGTTCAGACCTAAGTATGTCCAATCTTAGTGAGGCTGACCTAAACAAGGGAAATTTTTTCTTTGCTAACCTATGCGACGCAAAACTAATCGGTGCTGACTTACATGGTGCTAATCTTTGCGGAGCTAATTTAAGTGGTGCTAATCTTAGTGGTGCTAATCTAAATCGTGCCAACCTATCCATTGGATATATTCATGAGGATCAAAGGACATACAGTGATCAAGACTTTCGTAAAGTTAATCTTAGTGGTGCTAACTTAAATGATGCACGCTTAAAAAACACAAACCTACAAAGTGCTACACTAATAAATGTTAACCTACAAGGTGCTAATATATTAAATTCAAACCTCAAGTATACCGACCTGGTTGGTGCTGATTTCCATAATGCTGACCTTAGTAATTCTGATTTAAGCGGGGCAAAACTAATCGGCGCTGACCTACGTGAGACTAACCTTAGTGGTGTTAAATTAATAGGGGCGGATTTAACTGATGCCATCCTCAAGGCTGTTGACCTTCACGGTATTGATATGAATATTGCGAACCTTCGCGGTGCTAACTTATGTGGTGCTAACCTTCGCGGCGCAAACTTATGTGGTGTTGTTTTAAACAGTGCAAATCTAAGTGGTGCCAACCTTAGTGATGTTGACCTTAAAATTGGTGGCTATTGGAATCATTATTTTATGGAACCGCGCGAAACTAATCTTAGTTTTGCTAATCTAAGTAACTCAAATTTATGCGGAGCTGACATGAGCGGGGCTGTTCTCCGCCAGGCTGACCTTCATAATGCTGACCTAAAACTTGCAAATCTTACTGATGCTAACCTTGCTTTTTCTGATTTACATAATGCAAATTTTCGTAGTGCTAACCTAAGTGGTTCGAACCTGAATGGTACTAACCTAAGTGGTGCAATACTTAAAGATGCTGATCTTAGCAATGCCAAACTTAATAATTATTCCTATAAAGATCTCAAGTATTATCGTTATAATCCCGATTTTGAAAATGATGATAATTATGATTATGATGTGCCTCTTGTCCATGTTTCCACGGACCTTCATGGTGCTGACCTTCGTGGTGCTAATCTAAGTGGTGCTGACCTTAGCGGGTCTGACCTTCATGATTTTGACTTTAACCAAGTTAATTTTACCAAGGCTAATCTTCACCAGGCTAACCTTAGTGGGGCTAATCTTCGCAATACCGTCTTTAGCGGTACTAACCTTAGCGGCACAAACCTTAATGGGGCTAGGGTAGATAACCCAGATTGGATAAAAAATCTAAAAGAACTGAATTGTGACGGCTTTGTGGAAATTGAACAAAAATACTTTGTTTCCACAGAGGAAAATGGGTTTATTGGAAATTTTCTTTACATAGTAAAAGACAAAACCAATACTAAATAAGTTATAGGACATTGCAGAATTAACCTAAATAATTATGAAAATTGCATTATTGAAATCGAAACTCAGATTAATAAATGAAAAACTGTTGGAATTCCGCAAAAATCGAGAGGATGATCATCCTAAACCTGAATATGAAAGATTGTTTGTAGACTTTAAACAAATTGTTAGTAATCTAAAACAGGTTGACCAGGAAATATTTGATGATCTTATTGGAACACTTAGTCCAATTACTAAGACAGTTCAAGGATTACACAAGTCTTACACTGTTTATAATAAAAGCCAGTTGGAATTGTTGTTGTTTGAAGTTGAAAAAGCAATCAGCTATATTTCTATATTGGAAACAGAGAAAACAGTTGACTCAACCAATTCAAATCCTTTTAGTGTTGTAAATATTATTACAAGTAGATTTCATAATGTTGCAAGACAATTAAGGAAGAGGCACAATGACAAGGAGACTCTTAATGTTATTGATGAATATGATGTACAAGATTTATTTCATGCACTATTGCGCCTATTTTTTGATGACATTAGACCAGAATCTTATGTTCCACTATACGCCGGCGGAAATTCAAGAATTGATTTTGTCTTAAAAAATGAAAATATTGCAATTGAAATAAAGAAATCCCGATCTACTTTAAAATCTAAAGAATTGGGTGAACAATTAATTATTGACATCGATAGATATAAGGTATATCCAGATATTGACACTTTATTTTGTTTTGTTTATGACCCTGACGGATGGATAGAAAATCCCACTGGAATTGAAAACGATTTGTGTGGCCAAAGAGGAAATTTGAATATTATTGTAAGAATTGAACCGAAATTATAATAAAATTTTCTAAAAAATGGGTGAAATTACACACCTTATTTCAAATGTTATATTCAACCTATACCCCTCTGTTACCACCCCTACTTCCTCGCCGTTTCCCCCACCTTCTTTCCCACCCCCAAATCAACAATAATCCTGGCATTCATATAATTTGTATAAAAGCCGGGATTGAACAAGTGAAAGAAGACTTTGAACCACCGACAGATGACTTCCGATGACCCAAAGATGACATTTCGTCACCGTAAGATGATTTCCGGCGATTGCAAGATAACTTCCAGCAAACCAAAGATCATAAAGCGACATTACTTTTACTTTTTGTCCTTTTGTAATTTGAGTTTTGAGTTTTGTGATTTTCTTCTCCGTGTTCTCCGTGCCTCCGCGGTAATCTGAGTTTTGAGATTTGTTTTTTGAGATTTTCCTCAAAAAGGTGTTTCACTCCCCGTATAACACTTCACCCCCAAATCTTCGAACCAGTCTTTAATCCGGAGCAAATGTTTTTGGTCAGGAATAGGCCGGGATTTCCAGCGGTAATCTTCTTTTCCGGACAAAATATGTTTTTCGCTGCCGAGGTGGTGCATGGGCAAAACATTTACTTCGTTCCTGCCGGTTGATCTGATAAACGAGGCGATTCCGGCAATGGTTGCTTCGTCGTCATTGTATGCCGGAATGAGCGGAAGTCGGTATATCAATCTGCCGCTAAATCGTTGTGAAATTCTAAGGGCATTTTCAAAAATAAGTTCGTTGCCTGCGCCGGTTTCGTGTTGGTGCATTTTGGTGTCGGCATGTTTGAGGTCATAAAAAATCCAGTCGAGGAAATCGAGCAAAGGCTCAATATTTTGCCAGGGGATATATCCGCAGGTTTCGATGGCGGTGTGGATGTGTGTGTTATAGCATTTTTCGAGAAACCGGTATGTAAATTCATGCTGTGCAAAAGGCTCGCCTCCCGTTAGTGTAACTCCGCCTTCGGAACCCCAAAACGGCCTGTCGCGCTGGATTTTTGTAATGAGATCGTCCAAAGTTATCGTATAACCGGCCAATTCCAGAGCACGGCTATAACAACTGCCGATACATTCGTGGCTGGCACAATCTCTGCAAAGTTCTTTCTGGATAACCAACGAATTTCCATTTTCCCGGATAGCCTGATGCGTGCAGGCATTCACACAATTCAAATCCATCAAACATTTTTCATGCCTGTAAAGTGGCTCGGGAAAAGGCAACTGTCCTTCGGGATTCGAACACCACGAACAGCGCAGCGGGCAGCCTTTCATAAATATCAAAGTCCGACAGCCCGGCCCGTCGTGGACCGAGAATCCCTGAATATCGAATATAACAGCGCTTAGTTTTTTCTGATTTCCCATTCAAAATCCATGCAGGTGGTTGCGATCATTTCGGGCCAGGCTTCGGTTTTTCCCATGCACTGCCCGATAAATTCGCCGGAAGGCGTAAAGTGTCGGCAGAACAGGCATTGCGCAATCTGGTCGAAGTGCTGGCACGATTCGCCGTCGGCAGCAATGTTTTCTTTGTCGCGTTTGCAGATGCCTTTGAACACATCAACAGGCAGGTAATGGCGGCAGTCTTTATGATGATTTTCCATATTTTTTGTGGTTATGATAATTCCTGATATTCTGTCCGGGCAATGACTTCATCCTGGATTTGTTTGCCCAACTCGACCCAATATTGCGTAAAACCGGCAACGCGCACCATCAATCCGCGGTACTTTTCGGGATCGGCCTGGGCTTCGCGCAGCATTTTCGAGTCAACAATATTAAACTGTATATGAAAAGCTCCTTTGCGGAGATAAGAGCGGATGAGGTCGAGGAACTTTCGCGAGCCTTCACGTCCTGAAACCGCCGAAGGATGGATTTTCATGTTAAGTTGCGAATTTTGAGAAGTGGCATGGTTGAAGCAGGTTGCCGAATTAAACAAGGCGTAAGGGCCGTTTTTGTCGGTTCCCGGGTATGCCGAAACAGAGCCATCCACAAAGGTTGTCCCGCAAAGGCGCCCATCGGGGGTGGCTTCGGTTACCGCGCCCATCGGAGCATGCGTGGAAACCGAGATCTGGCAGGCATAGAGCGGCTTATCATAAAGCGATTTGTAATTGCTGCACATTCCTGTAAAGAAATCCTGCCATCTCACAAAAAGCTCATCAACATAAGGATTGTCGTTTCCGAATTTTGGCGCATCGAGGCAAAGCTTATGAATTTTCATCCATTCGCGGTAATCGTTTCCGGGTTTCTGCTCCATCAACGAAAAAGAGCCTGATTGTTTTGCTGTCTGATAACCAAAGTTAGCGTGGATGGCTTCGCGCAGTTTATCCAGGCTAAAATGCTGCTTTTCGAAAACATTTAATTTCATCGAAGCCAGCGAGTTTACCAGGTTTACACCTCCACAAATTTCGACATTAAAAGTGCGGTTAAACCGTGAACCCTGCTGTCCGATGTCTTTTCCGGTTTCCAGACAATCCGGTTTCAGCATCGAATTAACGATAGAGGGGGTAATTTTTCGCCAGGCATCGTGCTGAATATTGTTGGTGAGTGTAAGCACTTCCACGGCCCGGCTGAAATATTGCCGGAAAGCCTGCCAGACTTCCTCGTAGGTTTCCAGTTTTAACTGGTGAGATGGGAAAATCCGTTCACCGGTGCGCTGATCAACGCCATCAAAAAGAACAACTTCGAGCAATTTGGGCAACGATATAAAATGAACACCAACGCTCGTTGCCGGTGCTGATCCTCCCGGAATCCAGTGGATTTTTCCATCCAATTCCAGCGGCATCCAGCTTCCCGGCGAAGTTTCGAGACATCCGCCAATTGACCAGGCGCGGGCTTCTTCGATGGTCATTCCTTCGTCGGCAAAGTTCGACATCAGAAACTCCATGGCTGTGCGGTTATTTACCCAGGCCGGGTAACCCGTCCCGATTTTTGTACATTCCACACCCTGCATCAGAAAACCTTCATGGGTTTTTTCGTCGAAAAGCAGAGAAAGCGTGGGCTGTGGCGTGTCGCAGGTCATGCCTGATTCGAGTATCAGCATCTCGAGTTCGTTGGAAGCATCGGAGCCATCCTTCTTTAAACCGCCCACACAAAGGTTGTTGAATGTGTTGCCCGAAAGCACGCCACCAACAACGCCCATCGAAGCAAAACAATCGAGGCAGGTATATTTTACGCGCATACATTCGAGCAGTTCGATGGTTTTTTCGCGGTCGAGGGTTCCGCGATCCATGTCGCGTTTCCAGAAAGGAAACAAAACCTGTCCCAGCCTTCCCGGCGAAAGCCCGGAAATGGCGTCTTCGTTCAAAACAGCCACATGAAAAATCCAGGTTAATTGAAGCGCTTCATGGAAATTGCGCGGAGGATTTTCGGCCAGCCATTCGAGCCTTTCGGCCATTTCGAGATATTCGGTTTGTTGAAGGCTGCCTTCTTTTTCGTAAGAAGCCATATTCCGGGCTTCGGTGGCATGGTTCAAAACCCAGGATTTTACCCCTTCGAGCATCAAAATAACAGCTTTGTAAAAATAAAGCCTGTCCATTCCCGGCGCACCGGCAACTTCATTTATTGCTTTTTCGCAGATGTTGATGATGCCGCTAATGCCGTATTGCAGCGGGTAATAATAATTAATCACCTCGCGCCCCTGGGGCAAAGTATAACCCGAGTCGAACATACAGATCACGGCCCGCATGATGGCTTCCTTTTCTTTGTAGCCCGGCACCATTTGCTCGTAGCGGTGGCCGATGTCGTCAACGGATTTGTTGTGCCATTTGCGGGCGGTTTTCAATAACATCGGCATTTCTTCTTTTCGCATCCCGAATTTGCCGGCAATCGAAATTACGTTGCCTTCGCTGTGGGTCACGTTTCCGCCACCCTGGCCCATCGTTGTAACTTTGTCGGCAGAAATTTTCCCATCTTTTAAAGCTTGTTTATAAAGTTCATCTTCGGCAGCCAGAAAAAATGATTCCGAAAGCCAGGGCAAAGGATACGAGCCGCGGAGGTAGCGGGTTTTTCCCATCACCAGCAATTCGCCCGGGAAAATAGTTGGTGTCAGATGTTCAAATCCGGCTTTTAATGCTGCGGCCCGGCGTACAATCGTGATTTCGCCATCGAGTACTTCCCAGCGCCGTGTGTACCAATACGGAAATTCCATGCTGGCCGATGATTTGGCCTGAAGATAAAGTTCCCTGAGTTTTCCGGCACGTAGTGAAGGTGATTTCTTTACCGGCCTTTCGGCGATTTCCTCACTGCGGGAATTGCCGTAAAGGTTAAAAACATTGCCCGAAATTGTTTGATTAGCTGGCATATCAGATAAATTTTTAAAATGCAACATGATCTAAAATCAACTGTAAAAGTAAAGATTTCTTCTGTACAGTTGGGGAAGAATTTGGAAGTATTATTTTGAGGAGGGTTGGAAGACGGAAGTCGGAAGTCAGAAGTCAGGAAAGGCAAAATGCCGGATTCATCCGAAAGCTTTACTTTCGCAAAATTCTTTAACGGATGGCAAATTTTAAAAGCATTTTTACCGAAATTGCAGACGAAGCAAAATTGCTGGCAAAAAAATACAGATTAGCAGCATTGACCGATGTTGCGCTTTTTATTCTGATTACTGTGGTAATACATTTTGCATGGCGGTTTTGGGTAAATACATTTAACTACTGGCCGGTACAACAATTTATGTCCGATGCCCAAGCGTGGTTATCAATAGTAGTTTTCGATCAGAGTACCTGGTTTATCAGTCATATTTTGCAAATTCCGATGACCCTGGTCGAAGAAACCAACACCATGTATTTTGCCAACAAAGGCTACATGGCCATCAATCAGAGTTGTTCGGGACTGAAGCAAATCATGCAGTTTGTGCTGTTAATCGCGCTGATCCGCGGGCCATGGAAACGCAAATGGTGGTTTATTTTGCTGGGAATCTTCATCGTTCATTTAACCAACCTTTTCAGGGTAACGGGTTTGTCGGTGGTCATCACAACATGGCCGGAATATTGGGATTTTAGCCATGACAATATTTTCAGGCCATTTTTTTACATCGTTATCTTTTCGCTGTGGGTTTGGTGGGTCGAGCGAATTTCGGTGGATAAAAAGCCTGCCAGGTCAAATCCTGAATAAAAAGAGGTTGTTTCAAATGTTTTTAAAACGCAAAGAACACAAAGAAATACGCAAAGGGCCGCAGAGACAATACGTTGAAATATAAATCTTTGCGGTTCTCTGCGTTATAACTCTGCGGTTCTCTGCGGTTAAATATTTAATTTAGCGACAGGCTCATTCCCGAAAACATATTTTTGATATTATCTCAGATCGAAATAGCTTTCGCCGATGACTTCATTTTCGTAATAAAGCGTTACGTTGTACCTGCCCACCATGGCCGATTCATCAGAGAGCCCCTTTTCCCAAAAAACGCACATATCGAGTGGTTGGCCTTTGTAGTCGAAATCGTGTTTTATCGAGTACTGCAGACGTTGTCCCTGGTATGTAAACGAGTATTCGTCGGTTTGATCAACCATGAGGATAACCTTGTCGGGACGGGCAATACGGAGATAAACAGATTTTCTGCCAAACTCGACGAGGGTATTTTGTGCAACGGTGAAGCAAATCCTGACTTTATCGGTGCGATTGGCTTTATCGGTTTCAACTTGTTTGGCGCCCCTTTCCCTGATGCCTGTTGCAACAATATTATTTGCCCGTAAAACGGCGGCATCGGTAACCTTTTTCTCGAGATTTTGTTTTTCCTCGGTAAGCTCTGAATTTTTAACCCGCTCGCTGCGATAATTCTCGCGGATACGAACATTTTCTTCTTTAAGCTCGTCGTTAACGGTGTAAAGTGAGTCGAGCTGCCGCACATAAACCTGGGCTACATCACGCAGCCTGTCAAGTTTCTTTTTAACCTGGAAATATTCCCATTTGTAATTGAGCAACTCGGTAATTTCGGTTGCATTGGCTATGATGAGGCTGTCTTTTAAAACCAGCGAATCTGACAATCGGCCATATTCGCTTTTAATTCTGCTATGTTCGACGAGCAGTGAGTCGAGTTCGCTCTTTAGTTCAAGGCGCATCTGTTCCTTTTCGACAGATAACTCCTTGTACTTTGTGTTGGTGTTAAAATACAGGTAACTTACAACGGTAAGTATTACAACCAAAAGGATTAACAAAACAATGTAAAGCAATGATTTTGAATTTTTTTCAGCCTTCTCCGACATATCTTATTTTTTTATTTGAATTTTTAACTTAACTCGAAAACCTTCAAAAAGTTATTTATCCCGCATTTTTAAATCTGATTTTTGCAAAAATAACCATTACCTGAAATTTCGAAAAATGCATCTCTCCTTTAATGCGGCACGTTTACAGGCTTTGTTGATTTTTCGGAATCAGGAATTTTAAATTTTTCGGGATAAATCCGGTTCATTTCATTTTTCCAAGCATCGGGATAACCCACTTCATGGATGGCTCCTTTTTCGTCTTTAACATAACCATCGTTGTATTTTGTGATGAGCATTTCACCTAGTTCAAGCCAGGATTGATGAACCTTTTCGCCCCATTTTGCCGAATAGGCGGTAAGCATTTCGATTCGTTCATTTTTTGGGATATCCAAAACTAATTTTGTGATCGAATCCTGTTCCCCAATCATCCGGCTTTCCAGCTCCGACTGCACCTTTTGAATATCCAAAATCATGTACGAATATTTGAGGTTGGCAAAATTGGATACAAAATTGAAGGCCCACCACATCGCATCGCGCGAAAACTTGTTGATGTCGCCTTTGGTAAATGGCTCAGGAATCGAAGTATTTCCAACATAAATAGGAACCCAGCAGGTAAAATAGGTGTCGTCAACGCCAAACCAGCAGACACCGCCAACCTCATCAGGCAGCCACGAACGCATTTGTCCGATATACGAAAAAGCCGTGTTTATCGATGAAACCGGCCTTTCCCATGAGTATTTTTCTTTGTTTTCATCTTCCCACGAAAGTGGCCGCCAACGGTTTGGGCTGCCAAACGGGCCGGCATCCAAACCCTGGGTCATGTCGAAAGGTGTACCTTCATAATGATCCCTCACCAGACTCATCACATCAGTAAGCGCAATTTTTTGATCAGGTTTTATCCAGAGCGGGTATCTTTTGGCACCTTCAAAGCCGCGGCAATAATCCGCCGACAAATTTAACGAAGGCGCTGCCCTCCTGAAAAGGCTCCAAACGCGCGATTCGCAATATTTCAGGCGATCAGGCGAAGGTGGGTTGTAAACTTCGTTAAAACGGAATGGCTCGCCGGATTCCGGCTTGTAATAATCCTTTTCGATAGCAAAGCTGATGACGTTTTGTGAATACATGCAATTTTCGGGGTCGTCCAGCGGAAATTCGCCGATGCGCGCCATGTTGGCGTGGGCCGAGATATTTCCGTCTGGGATTTTCACAGCCACCCAAACGGCACCTTCGCCTCCATCGCCGGTTCCAACCATCTCCAGAATCCAGGCTTCGTTAGGATCGACCAGCGAAAACGATTCGCCCTCGCTGCCATAGCCGTACTGTTCAACCAGTGAAGTGATCACCAGTATGGCTTCACGGGCTGTTTTTGCCCTTTCGAGCGCCAAACTCATCAGATGCCAGTATTGAAGATACTTTGAGTGATTCCATAATTCTTCCCTTCCGGTAAAGGTGGTTTCGCCAACTGCCAACTGGTGTTCATTCATCTGAAACCCAATAACAGCAAAGGTGTGCGGCACCTGGTGGATTTTGCCGGGCTTACCATTTTTACCACCGGGAAATTCCAGCGAATCTCCGGGCTGATGATCGGCAGCAGCCTTGTTGGTGAGCTGATAAAGCCACTCACCGTCGTTGGTGTAAACCAAAAAAGCTGAGCCATCTGCGGAAGCACCTTTTGTAACAAGTAAGTTGGTGCACGGGAAACCCTGCGATGCCTGGAGGAGAAACCAGCCCAGAAAGAAGAAAAGTTTAAATGATTTCATGTGTATTTGAAAAAAGTTAGGAGTACTTAAAGTGCCTAAAATGAAAAAAGTGCCTAAAGTTAGGAGTGCCTAAAATGCCTAAAATTCTTTTAGCACTCTAAGTACTCTAAGTACTCTAGGCACTTTAAATACTTTAGGCACTCCAAGTACTCTAAGTACTTTAGGCACTTCTTCTAATGTCCCGCTCCGCCAACAACTTTAAGTTTATCACCGGTTTCTTTGGCTATTCTTCTCAGATAATCATCGCCATAGCCCGGCTGGGAAACGTTTGGATTTTGTTGTCCGGGAGCTGGTGTTTTGATGTTTCCATCCATAAATTTTACAAAAAGATATTGATAGAAAGATTTCCATTCATGCGTAACTCTGTCGCCAGTACTTGTCGAATAATCGGTAAGAAAATTTACAGCCAGGTTTGGATTTTTGGCATATAATTCTTTTGCCCGTGCATCGATAGTTGCAGTAAGTGTAACGAATTCATCTTCGTAAGATTTTTGTTTTTCGGCTATTTCCGGATGAATCGCATTCCAGCGGGTGTAAGCGAAATTAGAAACCTGGTTAAAAGCCCAGAAAGCTGCATCGTCCGACCAGCGCATCATGGCACCGTTGCCTCTTTCGAAGGTGCGCGGTGCGCGTGTCATGCTGCAATACATCGGAATGTAAACCGAACTCGATGCATCGTCAACGCCAAACCAGTGAATCCCTCCGATTGGGTCGGGTAACCAGTTTCTCATCTGTGAGATGAACGAAAAACCTGTCTGCTGGGTAGCTGTTGCTCTTTCGTTGCAATATTCGACACCATCAACTTTCCAGGTAAGCGGCCTCCAGCGGTAAGGATTTCCAAACGGGCCGGCTCCAAGGTCTTTGCTCATGTCCAGTTCGGTGCCTTCGAGGTGGTCGCGCATAAATTCGAACATATCCTGAACACTGATTTTGCGGTTTGGTTTTACCCAAAGCGGCATGCGGTTCGTTGCATAATTATCGACGTTTTCGTCGCCGTTGGCAAGTTTTTTACCGTGCTCGATATTTCCTTTTACATATTCCCAATAATTACCCATTTCGGAGTTTATGTCGTTAAACATCGACCATACCCTGATTTCGCAGAAACGTGCTCCGCCAAAATCAACCGGATTATAGGTATCAGAGAAACTGAAGTTTTCATCTTTTCCTTTAAAGAAGCTTTTTTTACGGGCAAAAGTGATGACGTCAGCGGCATAAATGGTTTCGACTTCGGGGTTAAAAAGTTTGTCGAACTGATCTGAGCTGATCGAATTTTTACCGTTAGCAGCAGGGAAAGTGGTAATGCGGGCATGGTTTGCGTGCCCCGAAACATAACCATCCGGGATAAGGCGGGCTACCCAGACGGCACCTTTTTCGCCTTCGCCTTTTCCTATAAGATCAAGTAACCAGACTTCATTGGCATCGGCTATCGAGAACGACTCACCGCTGCTGGCATAACCATATTCGGTAACTAATTCGTGAAAAATTCTGATGGCTTCGCGGGCATTTTTGGCACGTTGCAGCGTAACGTAAATCAAAGTGCCATAATCAACAATTGCATCTGACTGGCTTTCGAGTGCCGGGAGGCCGCCATAAGTAGTTTCTCCGATCGAAACCTGGAATTCGTTCATGTTTCCGATAACATTGTAAGTTTGTTTGGCCTGTTTGATTTTTCCAAGATATTTTCCGGTATCCCATTCATAAACGTCCATCATGCTGCCTTCGGGCCATGTTGCGGCCTGCCAGTGATACAACTCGCCATACAAAACGTGCGAATCGGCGGCATACGAAATCATCGTTGAACCATCAACAGAAGCACCTTTTGTAATTAAATAATTGGTGCAGGCGGTGGCCTTAAAATTCATTCCCAACAGGAGGGCAAATCCTAAGGCGGATAAAAGTAAATAGTATTTTTTCATTGATTCGGTAAATTATTAGTTTATAAAATGTTACGATTCCTAAAAAGCAAAAAAAATTGATTGGCAAAAATAAGAGAAAACCCTATATTACAAAGAATTAATTCGCTTTTGCGACATTATTTGCGATGAAATCCGCGGGTAAACTTACTTTTGCGGCCGATGAACAATCAGGTAAAATCGCATATTTCGTTATTTGCTACTGCATTAATATTTGGTGCAAATTATTGGATTTCCAAAGGTTTGATGCCCGATTATTTTACACCGGAGCAATTGTTGTTTTTCAGGATGGCCGGTGCATTTGTAATGTTTTATGTTTTTGCATTGTTCACCGCTAACGAAAAAGTTGACCGAAAAGACCTGTGGCGAATTGGTATTGCCGGATTTTTCGGCACCACCCTGAATCAGCTTTTGTTTTTTATCGGACTTAACCTGAGCACACCTGTCGACATGGCGGTTATCCATGTTACCAGCCCGATTTTTGTATTAATCTTTGCGGCTATCATGATCGGCGAAAAAATTTCAAATCTTAAAATCATTGGAATCTTCATGGGATCAGCCGGAGCTATGATTTTAATACTTTATCACGGCGACCTTTCATTCAGCTCTAATACCTTTACAGGAAACCTGATGGCACTTTTAAACACACTGGCATACGCATTTTACATGGTTTTAATCAAGCCGGTTATGGTAAAATATCACCCGATAACCGTAATGAAATGGGTGTTTTTGTTTGGTTTTATCACCGCATTGCCTTTTACCCTGGGCTCACTTTCAACATTTTCGGCAGGCAATCTTGGGGCAGGACAATGGCTTGCCCTTGCATTTGTAATCATTGCGACTACTTTCATGGCCTATCTGCTTACCATTTTTGCTTTAAAATATCTTGAGGCAGGTGTGGTGAGTTTTTATATTTATTTTCAACCCATCATTGCCACGGCCATTGCTTTTTGGCTTGGAAAGCACGATTTTACTCCCTCAAAAGTAATTGCAATTATGACCATTTTTGCAGGGGTTTACCTTGTTTCGAAGAAACAGAATGGCAGAACCGAACCCATTAACTGATTTGTGCCGGTATTTATTAAAAAATTACTGATTTAACTAAAGCATTTTATTTTTGGAAAACGAAGCATGGCGGATGGACGTTTATGCGGAATTATCGGCCTCAGAAAGGGTTCCTACATTTCCTGATTTGAGGAGCTGTAATAAAAATAGGATTCAGATGCAACCATTTAAACATTTTGGATTCTATATATGTAAAAAGTATTAATTTTGGCCACTTTAATTTTTGATATTAAAAATAAAAACAATGAAAAACAGGTACTTAACGTCTTTGTTATTGGCAACGGTAGCACTATTTATGGTAATCCTTTTCACCTCCTTTACCTCCGGTGATAATGAAAAAACCGGCGATCAGCGGGCTAATACCGCAGGTTTGGTAACATTTACAGCAACAACGTCATCAGCCGGAGGCTCGTATGCGCCAAAACATGTTTTGGCAATCTGGGTCGAAAAAAACGGTGTTTTTGTAAAAACCCGCAAGGCTATGGCCAATGCGCGTAAACAATGGCTTTTGAAGTGGAAAGCAGCATCCAATTATAATGTTGTTGATGCAATCACCGGATCTACACTTACATCACACCAAACCCATACTGTAACATGGGATTGTAAAGATTTAAACGGTAATGTTGTTGTGGATGGAGATTACACTGTAATTCTTGAGTTTACAGATAAACATTCACAAGGGCCTTTTGTGGAGGTTACTTTTAATAAAGGTACACAGCCGGTCACTATGAATCCTGCCAATCAAACCTACATTAAAAACATCAGCCTTACCTACACCCCGATGTCGGCTAATTTTAATGCAAACGTTACCCAGGTTTGCACTGCTCAAAACGTCACATTTACCGATAATTCGACAGGAGCTACTTCCTGGGCATGGAATTTTGGTTCAGGAGCAAGCCCTGCAACAGCAACGACTCAAGGGCCTCATAATGTAACGTATTCTACACCGGGAAACAAAACGGTTAGTTTAACCATTAATGGAGCAATAACCGAAACAAAAACAAACTATATCACGGTTTCTCCTGACCCGGTTGCGAATTTTAGTTATCAAAAATCTGATTTAACTGTTACTTTCACCAATACATCTCAAAATGCAAACAGCTATTTGTGGAATTTTGGTGATGGAAACACCAGCACCCAGACAAGTCCGGTTCATACGTATTTATCAGGTGGCACCTATAACGTTACACTTACTTCAACCAGTAACACCTGTGGTAATGACGTAACATCACAAACAATTATTCTTGAAACTGCTGCTGCAAACTTCACAGCAAATGTTACCCAGGTTTGTACAGCACAAAACGTAATTTTTACAGATAATTCAACCGGAGCAACATCATGGATGTGGAATTTTGGTCCTGGAGCAAGCCCCACAACAGCAAGCACACAGGGCCCACACACCGTTACATATTCTACACCAGGTAGTAAGACAGTAAGTTTGACCATTAACGGCGCTGTGACTGAAACAAAAACCAATTATATCACAGTTTATCCTGACCCGGTTGCAGGCTTTAGCTATCAGAAATCAGATCTTACCGTAACTTACACCAATACTTCCCAAAATGCAATCAGCTATTTATGGGATTTTGGTGATGGAAACACCAGCACCCAAACAAACCCGGTTCACACCTACTCAACAGGCGGAACATACAACGTAAGCTTAACATCAACAAGTAATACCTGCGGAAATGATGTAACCTCCCAAACGATTATTCTGGAAACTGCTGCCGCAAACTTTTCAGCAAATGTTACACAGGTTTGTACTGCGCAGGGAGTAATTTTTACTGATAACTCCACTGCAGCTTCTTCATGGGCATGGAATTTTGGTGCAGGGGCATCACCTGCAACGGCAAGCACGCAAGGCCCGCACACGGTAAACTATTCAACATCGGGTAATAAAACGGTGAGCCTTACGATTAATGGTTCTGTTACCGAAACCAAAACAAACTATATTACAGTTTATCCTGAGCCGGTTGCAAGTTTTACCTGGAGCCAGGCTGGACTGATTATCTCATTCAGCAACACTTCGTTAAATGCGGTAAGTTACCTCTGGAATTTTGGTGATGGAAATACCAGCACAGAAACAAGCCCGATTCATACCTATTCTTCCGATGGAACCTATCTGGTAAGTCTAACTTCAACAAGCGAAATGTGTGGAAACGATATTTTCACCGAAACCCTTGTTTTAAATACAATCGGGATTTCGGAACCTGAATCTGGGGCCACGTTGCAGGTTTTTCCCAATCCATCAAATGGCAGATTCATCATTGTTCCGGGCATTGATTTGAAGGACGTAACTTTAAGATTGTACAACCTTCAGGGAAAATTAATGACTGAAACAAATATTGGTGAAATCGGCAAGGATGAGTCATTTAATGTTTCGACTTTAAACCTTACAGCCGGGATGTATTTTCTCGACATTTCGACCGATCAAAAGAACTATCGTAAAAAAGTGTTCATAAAATAGTTATCTCTCCATAAAAAATGGCGGCAAATTTGTTAAAATTGCCGCCATTTTTTTTGAGTACACCTTTATAATATAGTTATCCTACCTGACTTATCTTTTTCAGCGCATCCATTTTGCTGATTTCGATAAAATCACCATTCATTTTAATGATGTTCTCTTCTTTAAATTCTTTAAGTATTCTGATAAAACTTTCTTTCGAAAGGCTTGTCATTTCAGCCAAATCCTGCCGTGAAATGGTAATTTTGAAAGGATTGGATTCGTAAACATCGTTGGCAAGATAAAGTAGCGCATCGGCAACCCTGCCTGGCATTTGTTTTTGAGTCAAATCAACAAACCGACCAAAAGCATAAACTGAGTTACGGTTGAGGTGTTCGATAAATTTCTCTGCAAAATCAGGATTCGACCTGACGCATTGTTTAAAGTTATCAACACTCACAAAACACACGGTCGAATTTTCGAGTGCTGTGGCAGTGTAATAGTTTCGGTTATCAAAATAAATTCCTAAAGCCCCAAATATTCTGGGTGGTTTGATAACTTTTAGAAGAAGGTTTTTGCTATTGTAGCCTTCCAGGTAAATTTTTACCAGGCCGGAAGTCAGCATTAAGATATGGGTTGATGCGGTTCCCTGTTTAAAAATCATTTCGCCGGACTTGTAAGTAACTTCAAACCTATCCTTGTTAATAATTTCCAGCTCCTCACTGCTCAATGAATTGAAAAGTGGCGATTTATTGTTGCATTCACTGCAACCCCCGCAGTTAACTGACCGTTTAAAATTAATCATATTAATAAAATTACCCGCTGAAAGGGGATTTTTAATGAAGCAAAAGTAAGCATAATATCAATACATTAACATATTAAAATCAACGGGGGTTTAATTTTGGTTGACATAGATCAATACTAACACTGATAAATATTTCGATATATCAGTATTATGTTGTGGTGTGAAGGTTGGCCAGTATTTTTTGTAAGTCTATTTTTGCTCAAATTTCAAAACCAACTAAATTTAATATTTAATATGAAAAATTTATTCTTAGCAAAATTAGCAATGCTGTTGATGGTCATGGTACTCATCGCAGCGGGATGTACAAAAGAAGGCCCACAAGGACCTGCAGGAACTAACGGAACCAACGGAACCAACGGAACCAATGGTACTAATGGCGCTGATGGAACCGCAGGTTGCATCGAATGCCATTCACCAGACGGAATTGAACTGGCTGCAACACAGTATGAGCTTTCAAAACACTCATGGGGTGAAGCAGCTTTTGAAGAAGCCGGAAACACTGGCTGTACTCCATGCCATGCGTCAGAAGCCTTTAAGTATGTAGTTGAAAACAATGTACCTTCAACATTTACATTAAACCCAACTACCAACAAGTATGTAAACGGTTACACAACTGTAGCTACAGCAGCTTACGGTGAAATTACCTGTTCAACCTGCCACAGTGCATTGCATACTACCTATACACCTGGTGATTTGGCTTTAACAACTGTAGCCCCGGTATCGATGACCATGTGGGGTGGTGCCAAAACCATTGATTGCGCTGCTGATGGCGGAAGAAGTAATTTATGTATCAAATGTCACCAACCACGTCCTTTCACTGCTTCTGCAGCCGACGGAAATGTTCTTGACTATGTAGGTATTGCTGCAGCTCCCGGCGATTGGTTCTACAATCCAGATGGCGGAACAGCTACCAAACTGAAACCAGGTTATCGTACACATACTCACTATGGCACAGCAGGTGCTGTTTTTGCTGGTATGGGCGGTGTTGAATTTGGCTCAGGTTATGCCAATTCATTCCACACAAGCGGTTCTTCATGTCAGGATTGCCACATGGCTACCGTTGCTGGTAGGGCAGGTGGACATACCTTCGTAGCAAAAGGAAACTTCAATGGATGTAATACTACAGATTGCCACTCAGATGTTAATGCTTCAAGTGAAACTTTTTGGGTAACCCCAAGAGCTAACATTAAAGACAGGCTTAATAGTCTTGCAGCAGCATTACAAATTGGTGGTATCGAAATCCTGAACAGAAATCCTGATACCGAAGCAAATCTTTGGGCAGCCAACACCACCAACAAATATGATGGTTACCTGAATATTTATGATCCGATCAATAATCCTGAAGGTTTAAACAATAACCCAACAGGTACTTTCCAGAATCCTACCGTTTCGAACTCATGGACACAGGAGCAGAAAGACATCAACGCAGCATTACCTAAAATTACCCTCACCAATGCACAAATGGGCGCAATCATTAACTTCCAGATGTGTTTGAGAGATTATAGTTTAGGTATTCACAATTACAAATACACCAAAACTTTATTGGACAATTCACTTGCTGCCGTAGGCACAAAATAATTGGTTTTTAATTTTAAAAAAAAGGCTTCCAATTTAAGATTGCAAGCCTTTTTTTATATTTTTACATAAAAAATTAATCATGAAATCAAAACACATTCTTAACTTAGTGGTATTCGCAATTCTGGTAAGCTTTTTTACCGCCTGCGAATATGAGTTTGTCGAACCAAAAAAGTCGGTTCCGATTGTACCACCGGGAGACACCATCAGTTTTAGCTTAAACATTGTCCCTCTCTGGAATAATGGTAATAAATGCACAAGTTGTCATGGTGATGGCGGAACAGCTCCCAATCTCACTCCCGACAATGCATACAGCAGTCTTACCTCGATGGGGTTAATAGATCAGACAACACCTGAAAACAGCGTAATTTATGCGTATCCAAGCCCAACATCATCAACACACAACTGGAAAAAATACACAGTTGATGAAGCTGCAGCAATTTTGCTTTGGATCGAGGACGGTGCTAAAAATAATTAATCAGAGGATAATTAAATTTAAAATCTTAAATGATGAAATCAATAAAATACTTGTTAGTACTATTTCTGATGTCAGCTTTTTCGGTGTTTGCACAGGAAGAAGCCCCCGACAACAGACCGGTTAGTAATCCATTTGAAAGTGGTGTACTTATCGACAACCAGACTATTGTAACACAAACTGCAAAAACGCTGGAGGCAACAATCGAACATCGTTTTGGTAAATGGAACAATGGAATTACCGATGTTTATGGAGTGTATGCTCCATCGAATATCCGCCTCGGAATAAACTATACTCCAATGACAAATTTAATGGTTGGATATGGTTACACCAAAGACCGTAAACTTATGGATTTCAGGGTAAAATATAATATCATCAATCAAACCCGCTCCGAAAGTTACCCTGTTGCCGTAACATTTTACGGAAACATGGGAATCACCTGCGTTGATTCGGCTGATTTCGGCGTAAACTACCAATTCACCAACAGGTTTTCGTATTTTGCACAGCTCATTATTGCCCGCAAATTCAATAATAATTTCAGCATGCAGATCTCGCCAAGCTTTTCACACCTGAATTCGGTTGATTCGTTGAATGAACACGATAAAATCGGAATATCAATCAGTGCAAGATACAAGATTTCTGCACAATCGGCAGTGATATTTAATTATGACATTCCGCTGGATATTAAATCCATTTACGAAAACAGCGAACCCATTAATAAACCAAAACCAAATTTGGGATTTGGTTGGGAAATTTCTTCTGGAACACACGTATTCCAGATTTTTGCTGGTACAGCAAATACCCTCAGTCCACAGTACAACATGATGGAAAATCAAAACGACTGGGCTAAAAAGGGACATTTGTTCGAGGAAATGATGATCGGCTTTAATATTACACGACTCTGGAATTTTTAAGAAATAATCTTTGAAGTAGCAAAAAAATGGACAGTAACAATAATTCAAAGAAATTTTAATACATTGAAAGCCTGTGATAAGGGTGTTTAGTCCATTTTTCACCCTTTTCGTTTTTCCTGATTATAAACTTTAACCTGCTAAATGCCTGCCATTTATTTTACGATAAAGGAAAGTAAGGCGTTCTAAAAATTGAACTCAAACTATGAAAACCGGTTTTAGAAAAATAATTTTACTTGCAACAGGGCTATTATTACTGTCTTTTCCTGCCTTATCCCAGGATGACAAAGAAATTCCTGCCAATGTTATCCAAAATCAAAAGTGCTTTAAATGCCACGGGGATAAATTTTACTCATTTTTTAACGAGTCTCAGGGGAAGCAGGTAAAGGAAAGGATGAATCCTTACTTTGTGTTTGACTCGGCTACATTTTATGTATCCAACCACAAATCTTTTGTTTGCACCGATTGCCACTCAAGCGACTATGAAAACTTCCCACACAACGGGAACCTCAGGATGGAAGCAAAGTTCCAATGCATGGATTGCCACGGCGGCGATGAAACTTATGCAAAATTTAACTTCGAAGGTATCGACAACGAATTCCATCAGAGTGTTCACTCGAGTCGGCACGACGAAAGTTTTACCTGTTGGATGTGTCACAACCCACATTCATACAAAATCAGTGCGCGCAACACCGAAAATCTTTCACAAACTATCGCCTACGACAATGCGATTTGTTTAAATTGTCATGCTGATATTGACAATTATCAGATGCTTACCGAAAAGGAAAATCCAAATGTTTTGGTTACTCATGACTGGCTTCCAAACCAAAAAGCACATTTCGCAAACGTCAGGTGCATCGAATGTCATACACAAAACAATGACAGCATACTGGTAGCACACCTGATTTTGCCTAAAGAACAGGCAGTAAAGAAATGTGTACAATGTCACCAGAGCAATTCAATTTTAATGGCCTCTTTGTACAAATACCAGGTTCTGGAAAAACGGAATAAAGCAGGCTTTTTGAACGCTTCCCTCATGAACGATTCTTACGTAATCGGTGCAAATCGCAATATCTACTTAAATATTATCAGCCTGGTGATGTTTGGATTTGTAATCCTGGGAATAACCGTTCACTCAATTATCAGAATTCTTAAAAAATAGAAAACTCATGTCAGAACGACTTTATTTATATCCTATCTGGATCAGACTGTGGCACTGGACAAATGCCATTTTATGTCTCGTACTCATTATTTCAGGAGTGAGCCTTCAATATTCGAATCCCGAATATCCGATTATCAGGTTTGATATTGCGGTTACCATGCACAACATTGCCGGAATTCTACTCACGTTAAGTTACTTCGTTTTTGTTATTGGAAATGCCTTTACACCAAATGGCAAATACTATAAAACCCAAATAAAAGGATTATTCGAAAGCCTTAAAAAACAGGCTGTTTATTACACTGTTGGCATTTTTACACATGCCGAAAAACCATACCCGGTAACCAAAGACCGCAAGTTTAATCCGCTTCAGAAAGTTTCGTATCTGGTGGCCATGTATTTTTTCCTGCCTCTGATTTTTATTACAGGCTGGGGGCTTTTATTTCCGGAAACAAATCTTACCAATGTTTTTGGAATAAGCGGTCTTCATCTCACCGCATTACTACACGGAATTATTGGGTTTTTTATCTCGGTTTTTATGTTTGTCCATATTTATTTCTGTACAATAGGAACTACAACCTGGAGCAATTTTAAAAGCATGATTGATGGTTGGCATTAACAGTGAAAAAGAATTTTCGGCAAATATTGAGCTGGCTCAAACAGTGTGTCTGACTTGTTATTATTTTTGATAAGACGCTGATTGTAAGTAAACAACACTAAAACGTTTGAAAGATGCAAGCTAAGAGAAAATATTTTATTATCGTTAACAAGATTCTGATTTTTGTTTTAATACTGATTTCGGGAAAACTTGTTGCCCAGACAAATGATGATTGCCTGATGTGCCATGGCGATCCTGAACTGACAATGGTCAGAAAGGGCAAAAAGGTATCTTTATTTATTACACCCGAAGCAATTTCAAAATCGGTACATGCTACTGTTGAATGTGTTAAATGCCATATCGAAGAAGATGCTGAGAATTTCCCTCATGCCGACAACATAAAAAAAATGCCGCTTGTGAATTGCGGGAGCTGCCATAAAGATGCCGACATGGAGTTTTTCCAGGGCATCCACGGAAAAGCCTTCAGCCGAAATGATCCTTATGCCCCGGATTGTAAAGAATGTCATGGAACACACGACATTCTTACCCGAACCAACCCGGCTTCACGCACCTATAAAATGAATATCCCGTATTTATGCGGGAATTGCCACAAAGAAGGGGCGCCGGTATCACGAAATTACAATATTACCGAGCACAACATTATCGAAAACTATAGTGAAGGGATTCACGGAAGAGGATTATTCGAAAGCGGCCTTCTGGTAACTGCAACTTGTAACGACTGTCACGGGAACCACCTGGTGTTGCCACATACCGATAAAAATTCTACTATTCATCACGATCAGGTTGCAACTACTTGTATGACATGTCACGTTAGAATTGAGCAGACACACAAAAAAGTAGTCAGAAATGAATTATGGGAAAAAGAACCTGGTGCCGTGCCTTCATGCAGCGATTGCCACCCGCCACATATTGTCGAATTTCAATCGATCGAAAAAACTGTTTCCAACAAGGTGTGCCTGGCTTGCCACGATGTTGCCAATACTACAAAAAGGCCAATTTTTAAGGGTGATAGCATCATACCTGTTGATATTTCACACCTGGCTAATTCGGTACACTTAAATATTCCATGTATTAAATGCCATGCTGATGCAAATCCAAAACTGGAACGACCATGCGAAACATCCAAATGGGTTGATTGCTCGAACTGCCACATCGAAGTTGCCAACGATTATTTCGACAGCGGGCATGGAAAGGCCTACATTGAGAAAAAACCAGACGCACCTTATTGCACCAATTGCCATGGCACGCATGAAACCAAGTCCAAAACTGATGATAAATCACCCATCTATAGGTCTGCTGTTCCTGCTCTTTGTGGAAGCTGTCACAGCAAGGGCGGACAGGCTAATAATCACGCCGTTTTAAAAGAGGTTGATGCCTATGCTGATTATTCAAAAAGTATTCACGGCAAGGGATTAATCGAAAAAGGCCTGCTTGTAAGCGCCATTTGCACCGATTGCCATACTACACACCACGAACTTAAAATGTCTGATAGCGCCTCATCAGTAAATCCTGCAAATGTTCCGTTAACCTGCGCTAAATGCCACAAAAGCATTTATGACGAATACCTGAGCAGCGACCACTCTATCAGAAACAATACCGATAAATTAAAGTTCCCGACTTGCACCGATTGCCATTCTGCGCATATTATCAGCGAAATCGATCAAAGCAAATTCATGACTGAAGTCACACTGCAATGTGGTAAATGCCATCAAAAACTTTCTGAAACCTATAAAGAAACTTACCACGGCAAAGCATACCAGCTCGGTGATTTACGAGCTGCCAGATGTTCAGATTGTCATGGATCTCACTATATTCTCAACGGGAAAAATCCTAACTCACAGATAGGATTTAAAAACATTGTCACAACCTGTAAAAAATGTCACAGCAACGCCAATCTTGAGTTTACTGGCTATCTGACCCATGCCACACACAACGATAACGACATTCTGTTTTATTCATTTTGGGCAATGACCACTCTGTTGGTATCCGTGTTTTCATTTTTCGGATTTCATACACTCATCTGGCTGCCAAAGTCGATGAAACAGCGGAAAAAGAATAAACACGAAAAACAAACAGGCCCAATCAAGTATTACCGCCGTTTTAACACGAGGCAGCGTTTTACCCACCTGATGGTTATCATAAGCTTTTTAGTGCTTGCACTAACCGGAATGACACTGAAATTTGCACACATGGAATGGGCTACTTTTGTAGCTAACTTACTTGGTGGAGTTAAAATTGCCGGGAACCTGCATCGTTTTGCTGCAATCCTGACCTTCGGGTATTTCGCATTTCATCTGTACAATCTGGTTTTACTCAGAGCTAAAGCAGGCAGCAGTATTAAGGAATTTGTTTTCGGCAAAGGCTCTATTATGTTTAATAAGCAGGATTATTTTGATCTGCGTGATTCGATAAAATGGTTTTTGGGTAAAGGCCCCCGCCCTGAGTATGGTCGCTGGACCTATTGGGAAAAGTTTGATTACATGGCAGTATTTTGGGGTGTAGCGGTAATTGGTTTCTCTGGTTTGATTTTATGGTTTCCGGAATTTTTTACGCTGTTTTTACCTGGCTGGGCTATCAACGTTGCCCAGATTATTCATAGCGATGAAGCCTTACTTGCGACAGGATTTATTTTCACGATTCACTTTTTTAACACTCACCTCCGGCCGGAATCGTTCCCGATGGACACTGTAATTTTTACCGGACATGTGCCTTTGGAGGAATACAAAAAAGATCGTCCCCGTGAATATCAGGAATTGGTTGAATCGGGCAGACTTGATGAGATGGTCGTAGAAAGAGAATTTTCGCCACAATGGATGAAAGTAGTTAAGTTTTTTGGATTCACATTCCTCGCCCTTGGAGTAATTATGGTCATATTAATTGTTTATTCATTACTTTTGGGTGTTTATTAATCGTTTTTGATAATAATCGCTTTGAAGAATGGCGTTCTTTTTGTTATTAAACCGGGAAAATTTTTAAAATATGTTTCAGGTCGTTTATGCTTCTGATAAAAACATTAATCGCCTGAAGCTTTGATAAAGATTATTTTTGAAAATTAATTATTAACCAAAATTTAAAATGTTATGCTATTAAGAAGTTTATTATTTGCTTGTTTTCTTTTTTTCTTAGGAAACATGGCCACTATGGCTCAGGCTCACGATTATGTGGGAGTTAAAAAATGTAAAATGTGTCACAACAAACCAGCTACTGGAGCTCAATTCAAACAATGGTCTGAATCGAAACATGCCACTGCCATGCAGAGTTTAAAAGGTGATGAAGCCAAAGACCCTAAATGCTTAAAATGTCATGCTACAGCAGGAAGCGTTAAAGCCGCCAACATGGGTACACTAACTGTTGAAGAAGGTGTGTCATGCGAAACCTGCCACGGACCTGGTGCAGACTATAATCCAACAGCTATCATGAAAGATAAAGCTAAAGCAATGGCTGCTGGCATGATTGTTCCGGACGAAAAGTTATGCAAAACTTGCCATAACGCCGAAAGCCCACACTTTAAAGGGTTTAACTATGCTGAGTATTCTAAAAAAATTGCTCACCCGAATCCGGCAGCTGCAAAATAATTTCTATTAATTATTTTGTTTTTAACAAAAGATTTTTTTCGATGAACCAACCAGTAATTAACGTAATATTACCATTAATTACTGGTTGGTTTCTTTTTAATAAGGTTTGCAGTCTGGAGATTCAAAAATACCATTTGATGGCTTATTTTTTCCAGAATAAACTTTATGATAAAGTACATTTCTGGTAACCGAAAACGGAGATAATTAAAACAAACACATCTGAAAAACAAACACAAATACACAAAATTATGAAACTACCACGCTCATTTTATAGCTGGACATCGATTTCAGGAGCAGCTCTTGCATTTATCAGTTTGATGATGATTATTTTCATGATGATCCTTGACTTTGTTATTGGAAGAGGCGATAACTATTCAGGGCTTTTCACCTACATTGTACTGCCGGTTTTTCTGATTATTGGCTTAATTCTTATTCCTGTTGGAGCCATCCGGAAGATAAGAGACGCAAAAAAATATAAAGATGAACCAGAACCTCCAACCAAGTTTCCGGTTGTAAACCTTAACGAGCCCTCTCAACGGACTGCCTTAATCGTTTTTATTATAGGCAGTACAATTTTTCTGTTATTGAGTGCCGTAGGAAGTTACGAAGCTTTTCACTACACCGAATCGGTGCCATTTTGTGGTACTTTGTGCCACGAAGTTATGAAGCCTGAATATGTTGCCTATCAAAACTCAGCCCACGCAAGGGTAGCCTGCGTCGAATGCCATGTTGGACCGGGTGCCGGATGGTATGTAAAATCAAAACTTTCGGGGATGTACCAGGTTTATGCTGTTTTAACAAATTCGTATCCAACCCCTATTCCAACCCCAATATCCAACTTGCGCCCCGCACGTGAAACCTGTGAGGAGTGCCATTGGCCGGAGCAATTTTACAGCCGCAAACTCAGGACAGAAAAACATTATCTGGCCGATGAAACAAATACAGAATGGGACATTTCACAACAAATGAAAATTGGTGCTACCTACAAAGCCCTGGGCTTAGTGGAAGGGATTCACTGGCACATCAACCAAAACGTAAAAATTGAATACGTAGCCTCCGGAGACAGGGAAGAAATAATTCCATGGATTCGCTACACAAATCTTAAAACCGGAAAAGTTAAGGTTTTCCAAAGTCCGGACACGACAATTGACATTTCACAAACCGACAGTAAGAATATCCATGTAATGGATTGCATGAATTGCCACAACCGCCCGTCTCACAATTATCAACCGCCGCAGTTGTTTGTTGATAATGCACTTACAAATGGTGAAATCCCAAAAACATTACCCAATATCAAGGCTGCAGCTATGCAGGTGCTTAATGTTGATTATGGTACAACCGACAGCGCTACGATGTTAATCAGGTCAGGGATTTTTAGTTATTATGAATCGAAATACCCCGAAGTTTTTAATTCTCAAAAAGCAGATATCGAAAAGGCTGTGGTGGGCATTCTTGCAGGTTTTAATAAGAATATTTTCCCCGAAATGAAAGTAAAATGGAGCGCTTATCCCATTCATTTAGGACACAAGACCTCAGACGGATGTTTCCGATGTCACAACCAACAGCATAGCACTGCTGACGGTGAAACAATTTCGAGAGATTGCAATTTGTGTCATATTTTCGTTGCACAAGGAACACCGGGAAGTATGGAAGCTGCCATGGCTGGTGATTCACTCGAATTTAAACATCCGGTTGATATTGATGATGCATGGAAGACAGAATTATGTTCAACATGTCACGCTGAACTCTATTAATACATACCAGGAGTTTGCAATTTTACCGCTTCAAAAGATTGAAAGGGTGCTTTTTACGAGGCACCCTTTTTCTTTCTCCCCCACTAATAATATTGTTGGCGTTTTTAGTAAAGTAAAATTTCTTTTGCAGATAATTATTATGCATCTGGTCAATGTAGACAATTTGTTTGGAAATACCAAAAAAATCTTGTTGCAGGTCAACCGTAAAAACACCTGAAAAAGCTTTTTCTTCAGAGTAACTATCTTCCATAAAAAAGACCAGCAGACCAGGTTTATTAAAGTTAAAAAATAGTTAATATTATTTTCTATTGTTAGTAATTAAATATCTACATTTGTTCATGTTAAACAAATACTAAACGAACAAATTATGCCGGTACAATTAAAGCGACTTTTAATTTTAGGAGTGGTATTATTTTCGGTTTTTTTATTATTCAAATACCTTCTCACCCCCGCCTCATTCGGGCAATATGGCCACTACAGAGGCCTGGCACTTGAGGAAAATGCTGCACTAACGGCAAAATACACTGGCAGTGAAGCCTGCTACGATTGCCACGATTCGATTGTAGCCGTAAAAAACGAAAGCCTTCATAGCAGTATCGCCTGCGAAAGTTGTCATGGGCCTGGTTTTAAACATATTGAGGATCCGGAAAACGAAAAAATGGACCAACCCGATAGCAGAGAGTTTTGTGCGCACTGCCACGCTTTTAACAAAGCCCGGCCTGAAAAAGCAATCACTCAGCAAGATATCAGGGAACATAATCCCGACGAAAAATGTATCGAATGCCATAATCCACACCAGCCACAACAATGAAAAATGTAAAAGAAAACCAATCCAGGCGTAAATTCATCAGAAATGCCGGGATGACTTTGGGTACGCTGTTAGTCACTTCGGCAATACCATCCTTTAATGCAGTATTATTTGCAGCCAATAAGCCAAAGGGAAAAGGCGTATGGTATGGAATTGCCATTGATATCGAAAAATGTATTGGTTGTGGAAATTGCGCAAAATCCTGTAAAATTGAAAATGATGTTCCGCAGGAGCCATTCTTTTTCAGAAATTGGGTCGAACAATACACCATAAAACATGACGGCTCTATTGTTGTTGAATCTCCCAACGGAGGCATCGACGGGTTTACCCAGTCAGTGCCGGATGCCGAAATCGAGAAGAGTTTTTTCGTCCCAAAAATGTGCAATCATTGCGCCAAGTCGCCCTGCGTTCAGGTTTGTCCGGTAGGAGCAACCTTTGAAACACCTGATGGAGTGGTTTTGGTCGACGAAAAGTATTGTATCGGCTGCAGGTATTGTGTTCAGGCTTGTCCGTATGGCTGCAGGTATATTCACCCCACAAAAAATGTGGTCGATAAATGCACGCTTTGTTATCACCGGCTTAAAAAAGGCTTAATGCCGGCATGTATGCAAAACTGTCCTACCCAGGCGCGGATTTCAGGAGATTTAAATGATCCCGAAAGTGAGGTTTCAAAATTTGTAAAAACAAAAAATGTGTATGTTCTTAAACCTCATCTAAACACAGGCAGTAAATTATATTATAATGCACTAAATCAGGAGGTACGATAAATGAATCCACAATTTGAACACTTGTATGAAGCTCTTTCGAAGGTTGATGGATACATTTATCCAAACGAAATCGAACTTAGCTGGTCGATATTAATCGTGTTGTATCCGTTTATTACCGGGCTTGTTGCGGGAGCCTTTATCCTCGCATCTCTTGAGCGGGTTTTTAATGTTAAAGCCCTTCGGCCAACTTACGTAATTGCGCTTTTAACAGCTTTTGCATTTATGCTTGTTGCAACCATGCCTCTGATTTTCCATTTGGGCCAGCCATTACGTGCCTGGGAAATTATGATAACACCTCATTTGACTTCGGCAATGGCAATTTTTGGCTTTGTGTATTTGTGGTATTTAATGGTGGTATTACTTCTCGAAATCTGGTTCGATTACCGGGCCGATATGGTGGTTTGGTCAAAAGATGCGAAAGGATTAAAAAAATGGCTATACAAAGCTTTCTCCCTTGGCATTAACGATGCTTCACCCGAATCGCGCAAATGGGACGATAAATTGGGCTATATCGTCACTGTAATTGGGATTCCGTCAGCATTTCTGTTACATGGATATGTGGGATTTATCTTCGGCTCCATCAAGGCCAATCCATGGTGGTCAACCGTGATGATGCCGGTTATTTTCCTGTTTTCGGCGATGGTTTCCGGTATCGCTCTGGTGATGCTGGTTTTTATGGTTTTAAACTACGTCCGCAGGCAAAAAATTGATATGTTATGTCTCGACACCATTGCAAAATACCTCTTCTACATCATCATCATCGATTTTACTTTGGAGTCGCTCGATCAGATACACCGGTTTTATGAAGCAGAAGAATCCTTCGAAATTATTTCGTTGTTAATGTCAGGGAAATTGTTTGTCACCCTGCTGATCTTTCAGATTTTACTCGGTATGATCATCCCGCTGATTACTCTGGGAACGCTTCAGTTTTTCAAACCAAAGGAAAAAATCCGTCAGGCCATTTACTTTGTAACCGGCTTACTGGTTTTATTCGGCATTTTCTTTATGCGCTGGAATGTAGTTATCGGCGGGCAGTTATTTTCAAAGAGCTTTTATGGCTTCACAAGCTTCAAATTATCACTGATTGGACCCGAAGGATTTCTGATGGCAAGTATCTGGCTGGTTATTCCATTTTTAATACTTGCTTTCCTGCTCTGGTTGTTTCCGCCATGGAAAAAAACCCAGCACGAACATTTGCCGGCTGAATAATTCATCAACATCAGGTTGTTTTGTTGCCATTTCAGGGCAATAATTCCCGGGTATTTTTTGAATTCAGGTGTTGTAGCAGATGGTTTGCTGTATTTTAAGATAAGATTTAAATAACTAACCAACAACATGTTAACACGGTTTTGTTGGGAATTCTTATAGGAAGCATTATCATTTTTAAATCAGAGAGGATTTTACTATGGAAAATTCCGGAAGCAACATGTATCCTGAACTAAAGGATATTCTCGAAAGGCTGAATTCGCTCGAAAACAGGCTATCAGCCATCGAAAACGACCAGAAAACCAATACACAAAACATTCAAAGTATTGCTGATACAAGGGCTTTTAAGTCTGAGCCCGATGAAGAATTGAAGATTAATCTTAATCTGAACATCAGCGAAAGCAAAGTTGGTGAGTACGGCCTTGCCTGGCTTGGGAATTTTGTGCTTTTGTTCGGAATCATTTTTTTAACAGAAATTATCTCAAAAAAGGGGTTTGGATGGATTTCAAGCCTCACTGGATTTGCCTCTGTTGCGGGGATTTTCATGCTTTCCTTTAAAATCAGGGAATCGCTGAAACACATGTCGCTGATGTTCGAAATAATAGGTTATTTACTAATTTATTATTTCACTTTGCGGTTGCATTTCTTAACCGGTAATCCTTTAATCGGGAACGAAATATTTGCTGCTTCTTTGCTGGTCATAGTCACCACTGTTCAATTTTATATGGCGGTTCGCAAAAAATCGGAGTTGTTTTCGGTTATTGCCATGATTTTCGCCGTTTTTACAGCCATGGTTTCCAGCAATGCACACATCACATTGACATTGTGTACCATCGCAGCGGCCGTTTCGATGGTTTTGTTTTTCAAATTTGATTTGAGCCGACAGGTAAGGTTTTCGGTTGTTTTAATCTATTTTGCCCTGCTGATCTGGATTTTTAATAATCCAATGATGACTCATAAATTTGGCCTGATCAAAGTACATGATTTTGGTTACATCTACATTTTTATTATCGCCTTTATCTTTTCGTTAACAGCACTTTATAAGTCTAAAGATAAAATATCGCCTGATTTTGTTGTTTCAGTGGTTGTGATGAATGGAATTGGTTTTTCACTGCTGCTCTTTTTAATGGTGATTACCTTTTTTGCGAAAGATTATGTCTGGCTTTTTACAACAATTTTCATTTTTGCCTTTGCCTACTCGGTATTTATGAAACTTAAAACCGATTGGAAAAACATTCGTGCGCTATATGCGCTTTACAGTTTTAGTGCATTGAGCATTGTTGTTTATGGGTTTCTCGGATTTCCTGCTGCATTTATGCTGCTGGCTTTCGAGAGTTTGCTTGTGGTTTCGATGGCTTTGTGGTTTCGCTCAAAGTTTATCGTTTTTATGAATTTATTGATGTTCATCGGGCTGCTGATTACCTATAAAGCTGTGGGCGAATCATTGAGTTCCGTCAATTTTTCGTTTGCAATTGTTTCGTTGGTAACAGCCAGGATACTGCATTTGCAGAGCGAAAGGCTCGGGATAAAAACAGATTTTCTGCGCAATATTTACATGATTATCGGTTTTATAATGATGCTTTACGCTTTACATAAATCAGTCCCGGTAGGTTTTGTGACCATTTCGTGGACGGCCCTTGCTCTGGTTTATTTTGGATTGAGTATTCTGCTCAAAAACCTCAAATACCGCTGGATGTCAATCTTTACTTTCGCAGCCTCAGCATTTTATCTTTTCATTGTTGATTTTCAAAAAATCGACATGGTATTCAGGGTTTTGGCGTTTTTGGTCCTGGCTATAATTTCGATCGGGATTTCGATTTATTACACAAAACGCCAAAAGTCGAATAAAGATGATCTTGTTTGACGACCCTGTTACGATACTGAAAATGCTTTTCACCCGGATCTCGGGGTAAATTTTATCTTTGCCCAAAAAAACATTGTCAGCACCGCCATTTATCGATATTCATACCCATCGTTTTGTTTCGGCTAATGATATTTTAGCCGTCGAAAACGTTTTTGCCGCCGATGTTCCCGGCATGAGCAAAAATAATGATCGGTTTTTCTCGGCTGGTTTGCACCCCTGGCACATCAATACATTAAATTTCGAACGTGACATACTCCACATTGAAGAAGTTGCGCCAAACAGGCATCTGCTTGCCATCGGTGAAGCCGGGCTTGACAGACTTAGTAATGTTGATTTTGAGATTCAAAAAGCCGTTTTCACAAAACAGCTCGAAATAGCCACTACTGTCGGAAAGCCTTTGATTATTCATTGTGTGAAGGCTTTTCCTGAAGTTGTTTCATTGTACCTGACATCGAAAAGTAAAACGACCCTGATTTTTCATGGATTTAACAACAACCTTCAAATTGCCGGAAGTATGCTGAAACATGGGTTTTATCTTTCGTTCGGACACGCCCTTTTGAATCAAAAATCCAATGCTTACCTTATTTTCAGTCATATTCCGGATGATCGTTTTTTTCTGGAAACCGATGATTCAGGTTACAGTATCGAGGAGATTTATGCTGAGGCAGCAAATATTAAAAGAATGTCGATCCTGGAAATCAAAAAAATTGTGTTTACTAATTTCGAAAACTGCTTTAAAACCAACCTATGAAAGCCAACGAATGGACAAGCCGGACGGAATTATTAATTGGTAAAGATGCATTGGAAAAACTTGAAAAGGCTCATGTTTTAATTGCAGGATTAGGCGGTGTAGGCGCTTACGCAGCCGAGCAAATCTGCCGTGCCGGAGTTGGAAAAATGACTATCATTGATGCCGACATGGTTGTTCCGAGCAACCGAAACCGCCAGTTGCTGGCATTAAAAAGTACCGAAGGCCAACGTAAAGCCGAATTAATGGCCGCGCGACTGCTGGACATCAATCCTGACCTCGAACTTGTTGTTTTGGATGAATATCTTAAAGATAACCGCACCGAAGAAGTGCTTTCGGCGAAAACAGATTATGTAATCGACGCCATCGACACCATTTCGCCAAAGGTTTTTCTGATTTACAACACACTTAAATCAGGTCATAAACTGGTGAGTTCGATGGGCGCGGGCGGCAAAACGTATCCTGGATTAATCAGGATTGCTCCCGTGGAAGATTCGCACGGCTGCAAGTTGGCTTATTTAATCCGAAAACGCCTGCATAGGCTGGGCGTCCGGAGTGGTTTTGATGTGGTTTTTTCGCCTGAACTAGTGTCAAAAGAATCGTTTCTTGCCGTCGAAAACGAGCAAAACAAAATCACCACCATCGGTACAATTTCTTACATGCCCGCCATTTTTGGCTGCTTTTGCGCTTCGGTGGCCATCAGGGGAATTATTGACGCCGGGTAAATTTCCAAAAGTTAATTTAAGATGCAAACTCAAAACTCAAAAAACATTATTCAAATTGCCGGAATTATTGATGAGGCCGAAGCCAGAATGGTTTTGGATGCCGGGGCAACACACCTCGGCTTTCCGTTCAGGCTCGATTTTAACCAGGAAGATCTTACCGAAGATCAGGCTGCACAAATTATCAAAAACCTCCAGATCCAGGAAAAATCGGTGCTGATTACTTATCTTGATAAAAGTGATGAAATTATCGGACTGGCGGATTTCCTGGATTGCAAAACCGTGCAGTTACATGGCCCGATTAGTTTGCAGGAACTGGAAAAACTCAGAAACGACGCGCCTCTGCTTGGCATCTGGAAAAGTCTGGTAATAAAAAAAGATAATGCTGACGAGCTAACGCAGCTTGTAACTTTGATCGAAAACCTGGCGGATGCCTTCATCACCGACACTTTTAATCCCGAAACCGGGGCATCAGGTGCAACCGGAAAAACACACGACTGGCAGGTAAGCCAGAAAATTACTACTGTTTCAAAAAAACCTGTAATCATTGCAGGAGGGCTTAATCCTGAAAATGTTTTTGATGCCATCATTCAAATCCGCCCAAGTGGCGTTGATGTGCATACCGGTGTCGAAAATGCTTCTGGGAGAAAAGATGAAACGAAGGTTAAGGCTTTTGTTGAGGAGGCGAAAAGAGGATTTTTAATGATCCGATGATCTGAAATAAATTAGAGTTTTAGTTTATTTCCCACCAAAATAAACAGCCCCGCCCACATTATCATGCGAAGCGCCTGTAACCGAACTCAGGCAATTTGGAATTCCTTTTAACCGTAAAACACCAAGGAAGGCAAAAATCAAAGCCTCTTTAAAGTTGACAATCAGCGGATCGGGAATAATGATTTGATGTGCCGAATGATCACAAATCCTTTCGATAAGAAAACGGTTAAAAGCACCGCCACCGGTAATCAGCATTTTGCCGGATGGTTTATCTTTTGCAACAGCCGCAATCTGAATGGCAAAATGTTCGGCCAACGTCCTCATTTTATCAGGAATATCCAAATTAAAATTGTTGAGAACCGGCATAAAACTGGTTTCGAGCCATTCGCGGCCAAGCGATTTTGGTGGTTTTTTGGAATAAAAAGCAATGGCATTGAGGGCTTTCAATAAATGCTCATGAACCTTACCGGAAGCGGCTACTTGTCCATCTTTATCAAAATCCAGGTCGAGTTGATTAGCGAGATCGTTCAAAACGGTGTTGAGCGGGCAAACATCAAAAGCAATTCGTTGGCCGGATTTATCGAATGAAATATTGGCAAAACCGCCCAGATTCAGGCAAAACTGAAATTCAGAAAACAATAGTTTATCTCCAACCGGAACCAGAGGAGCGCCTTGTCCACCCAAGGCAACATCGGAAGTACGAAAATCACAAACTGTGGTGAGGCTGGTTTGAGCCGCAATTTCGGCGCCGCTTCCAATCTGAAGGGTTAATCCATCAGCAGGCCGATGAAAAATGGTATGGCCGTGCGAAGCTATAAAATCGGGCGTAAATTTGTGTTTTTTGATAAAATCCCGCACCATTTCACCAAAATACCCGCCCAGCAAATTATTTGTAAAAGCAAGTTCGATGCCGGTTTGCCCGGAGGCTGTTGCTAATCGTTGCTTCCATTCGGCAGAATAGGCGAAGGTTTCGGCGGCCTTAATTTCAAAATTCCATTTTTCACCGGTTTGTTCAAACTCACAGCAGGCCAGGTCAACACCATCCAGCGAAGTCCCCGACATAATCCCGATGGTTTTGATGACGGGCATTTTACAGGATTTTTAAGGTCTTTTCGAGCATAATTCCGCGTGAACCCTTTACTAAAATCGTTTTGTTTTCGGGCCGATGGCTTTTGAGCCAATGAATGGCTTTTGCAACAGTCATAAATGATGGGATTTCGGAATTGCGACTCACCATCGTAAAATATCTTCCAACCAATAATACATCATTAAAATCGAGCGAATTGATGATATCAAGCATTCTCAGATGCTCAGAATGGCTTGCCGGGCCGAGTTCGAGCATATCGCCAATAATCAGCATTTTATTGTCGACGGGGTAGGCAGCAAAACTGCGAAGGGCGGCTTCCATGCTCGTTGGGTTTGCATTGTAAGCATCCAGAATAACCTTATTTTTCCTGGTATCGATAATCTGTGAGCGGTTGTTGGCGGGAATGTAACCCTCAATGGCAGCTTTGATGCGGTTGGCCTCGACACCAAAATAAACTCCGATACACGCGGCAGCCATCAAATTATCAAAATTATAAGCGCCAATGAGTTTTGAGTTCATCTCTTTGGTTTTTTCGCCAAACAAAACTTCAATCGACACAAAAGGAAAAATTCCGGAGAGTTTCCCGTAAGTATCTGCATTTTCGATTGTACCGTAAGTGGTTCTTTTCAGGTTTACCGAAAGCCTCATCAATAAATCATCCGAGCCATTTACAAAAACATGGCCCTGATGCTCGTTAAGATGTTGATACAATTCATTTTTGGCGATTATTACACCTTCATAAGTGATGAAACCTTCGAGATGAGCCTTGCCAATGTTTGTAATCAGCCCGTGATCGGGCATGGCAATCTTTGATAATGCGGCAATTTCACCGGGGTGGTTTGCCCCCATTTCGATAACTGCGATTTCATCGTCAGGTTTTATCTGCAAAACCGACAAAGGAACGCCGATATGATTATTCAGATTTCCGGTAGTTGAGCTAGTTCTGAATTTTTTGGAAAGCACCTTGCTGATGAGTTCTTTGGTGGTCGTTTTTCCGTTGGTTCCGGTTATTCCAATAACAGGTATTTTGAGTTGTGAGCGATGATGTACAGCAAGTTCCTGAAGGGTGCGAATGACATTATCGACCAGAAAATACCGGCTTCCAGCCAAATATTTCTGTTCATCAATTACGGCATATGCAGCTCCATTGTCGAGGGCCTCCTCTGCAAAAGCATTTCCATTAAAATTATCGCCTCTGAGGGCGAAGAATATGCTGCCTGGAACTACTTTCCGTGAATCGGTGACAATTTTTGGGTGTTGTCGGAAAGCAGCATAAAGATCATAAAGATATGTTTTCATGAAAAAGTCGGTTTTGTTGTGAAAATTATTAGGGTTACGAAAATAAGAAAAACCCCGACACAAAAATTTGCAGCGGGGTTTTTTAAGTTTATCTTTAAAAAATCGTTTTACTTGATACTGGCCCCGCCCACTCTGTCCATTGCGCAGCGAAAACCAATAAAGTTTGTGGCTTCATTTTGATCAAAAAATCTTCTTACTCCGGGGCTGAGATAGTAAGCGCCATCTCGCCATGAACCACCTTTGAAAACCCTCGACTCATCATTAATCAGTGAGTTTTGGCCGTAATCATACATTTTTTTGGTAGAAGTCTGATTGTTTGTTGATGATTGCCATTGTGAGCGTTCGAGTACAGAGCGATTATCACCATCGAGGTAATTAATATTATTAGCTTCACGATAATTGGTGCGGTCAACGGCTTCATTAACTGTAATTTCGCGGTAGCGCATTTTTCCAAGGCTGTCTTTTTCAGCCAGATTACCTTCTTCGTCCAGTTCGGGCGTCATGAAAACATTACCTCTGAAAGGGCTGAAATCGGCTACATCTTCGTGGCTGAGCGGGCGATAAACATCCTGAACCCATTCGCTCACATTACCGGCCATATTATATAAACCAAAATCGTTTGGAGGATACGTTCCAACCGGGGCAGTAATGTCGGATCCATCGTTCAGGCTGCCGGCAAGGCCCATGTAATCGCCTCTTCCACGTTTAAAATTGTCGTTAAACTCGCCGTAATATTTTTTGTCGCCGGTATTTCTCACTTGTTGTCCATCCCAGGGATAAGTGCGGCGCTCGGCAATATTTTCATATTTTCCGGAAAGGCCAACTGCTGCATATTCCCACTCAGCTTCGGTTGGAAGCCTGTATTTCGGCAGAAGGATTCCGTCTTCCATGCGGACAGCTCTTTCGCCGGTTCCGCTCGGGTCGAGGTCTTGCAACGGTTTATTAACCAATCCGGTGTATTGTCCGGCTAAATAGGCGTCGGTATTAAAATTGTTACTGCCAGCCTGATCAGGATCCGGGTCAAGAATTCCCTGACGGATCAGGAGCATTTCGTTAACCCGGTCGGAGCGCCATGAGCAGTAATCGGAGGCCTGTTTCCAGGAAACACCAACAACAGGGTAATTGTGGTATGATGGATGACGCAGGTACAAATTAGCCAAAGGCTCATTGTAGGCGAGCCGTTCGCGCCATACCAGCGTGTCTGGCAAGGCTTTGCGGTAAACTTCCGGATATTCTTCGCCATAAATACGACTCAGCCAGTAAAGATACTCGAGGTAATCGAGGTTGGTAACTTCCGTTTCGTCCATATAAAAGGAGCGAACGGTAACTCTTCGTGGTGGATTATTATTTTCGGATAAAGGGTCTTCCTTTACCTGTCCCATCACAAAGGTACCACCTTCGATGAACACCAAACCGGGACCGGTTTCCTGTTCGTTAACTTTTGATACTTCAAAACCCCCGTTTTGAGGATTGTTGTATTCCCAGCCGGTAGTAGGCGAAGCGCTGTTCTTCGTCCCAAAAATACCTTTACAGGATGTACTAAATACTGAAATGGAAATAATGGTTAATAAACCAAATAACTGCTTTATTCTGAACATTTTCATCGGGTTTTTTTTCAAAACAGTGTAATTAACTAAAATGTCGGGCATATTATTGTTTTTGGTCTTCTACTTTTTTTCTCGCAGTCGAAAATCCAGGCAACCGATATTTCGTGTGCACCGCCGGTTGCACTTGTAAGTTTCGAAACGGTGTAGTCAAAACTATAACCCGCCCTGAGATTATCTTTTGTAAAACCAAAGGAAACTATCGCTGCATCTGTGTTTTCAAAGGCATATCGGTACCACAAACCAGCTGTAAATGAGGCAAAGGTAAAATAACTTCCAACATTGAGCTGTTTAAAATCGCCTTGTTGCTGATACAACACATTGGGTGAGATCTTAAAACCCGGTGTAGCCGAGCGGCGGTAACCGTTGTCAAAATCAATGTTGGCGCCACCATGAACTGTAATTTTCATGTTGAGCAAATCCTCTTCTCCATAAAAAAAACTAACGTTGGGCTGGGTAAGATGATGAACTGCACCCCCGAAAAAGTATTTTTCATCGAAGCCCAGCAAAAAGCCACCGGCAAAATCAGCATAATAAACAGCGCTGGATGATTCACCAAATGGCCCGCTGTTAGTAATAACATTGCCGGTTCCAGGGTCAATTTGCGATCCAAATACAAAGTCGCTCATATTAACACTTCTCTGACCATACCCGGCCTGAAGTGCAAAATTCGCTGAGATTTTGCTGTCGATAATCAGGTTGTAAGCATACATGGCATTTATCTGGGCTTTGTTAATGGCTGCCTCGCCCGACTTATCATAATTTACGATCACGCCCACGCCACCGTGTATAAAATCGACATATTTGTCGAACGACACACCATAAGAGGCAAACGATCCCGGAAGTGCCGGCCATTGGTTGCGGTAACTGAGCGATATCCTGGGACAATACTCCGATCCTGCCAATGCCGGGTTCAAATACAGTGGATTTGCATAAAACTGCGAATAGGTGTAATCCTGGCCTGATGCCAACATGCTGGCTAATAACATCGCCGGGAGGATGATAAAAAGAAATTTGAAATTTTTTAACATGATATTCAGCCTGTTCACGCAACCAATATTTATCTATTTAACTCTTTATTAATGAGAATATTTTAAAGCCGCTAAGCCGGCAGCAATATTGAGAGCCGTAAGGCGTTTTTTAACAGTTTGTTACAAGCGCTAATCAACATCTGAACGAATTAATTGTTAATTGAGGAAATCAAAATTGTAACATTAAATCAAGGCTGGGATGACCGGCATTTTTTTACAGGTTTTATTAAACTTATTAGTATCATGAAACTTAGAAAACTGTTTATTTTACTCATATCGCTCGTAGTGCCATTTTTCGTTTCTGCCACAACCCAGGTGTTGGATCAGGAAATTAAATGGACTGCATTACAAAACATTCAAATTAGCGAAAACACCTCCGTTGCCAGGATGTATTTCGAAGGTGCCTTTTATGATGATTATTCTCCAACCACGCCAGTTTACCGGCAAAAAATCAAACTCGAGGGAGAAATAGGCGATATTTCCGCTCAAATGACCGAAACTGTTTTTGAGCCTCTTACCAGCGAAGAAATATTGACCCTCGAAAACTTGCCTGAAATTTCGACAACCATTAATTTGAAAGTCAAACTTGGAAGAGCCAGTAAAAAGGCGGTGGCCCTGGTCGAATTTCTGCCTTTCAGATTGAACAACGAAACCGGCAAATACGAAAAACTTGTTGCTTTTAATCTTGTTCTCACCACTGTTCAGGCTACAACAAAAGCAGGCCAATCTCGTGAATATGCTGAAAATTCGGTGCTTTCGTCGGGAAAATGGTTTAAAATCAAGGTCAATAAAAGCGGCGTTTACAAAGTTACTACGGCCGATTTAACCGCGATGGGAATTAACGTAGCCTCGGTAAATACGGCTAACCTCAGGCTTTATGGCAACGGCGGCGGGATGCTCCCGGAGAAAAATTCGGAATTCAGGTTCGACGATCTTCAGGAAAACGCCATCGAAGTTGTTGATGGCGGCGACGGCAAATTTAACGACAACGATTATTTCCTGTTTTACGGTGAAGCCCCCGATGCATGGAAGCCAAATGCTGCCGGCACTTTGTTTAATCACCAAAGAAATATCTATGCCGATTACACCTGCTATTTTATTACAACCGATCTTGGTGCCGGAAAAAGGATTTTAAATGAGTTTGTTATCGGGATAACTCCAAATATTACGATATCACAATTTAACGATTACGATTTTTACGAAAAAGATAATGTTAACCTGATAAAATCAGGCCGCGAATGGTACGGCGATTTGTTCGACCTTCAAACAACACTTACTTTTCCTTTTACTTTTCCAAATATTGATGTTTCAGCCTTTCATCATGTAAATGTAAAGGTTGTGGCACAATCATCAAGTTCGAGTACGTTTGTTGTATCAATAAACGGCGAAGTAGTAACTTCGATGATTGTTCCTGCCGTTTCGGCTAATCCAAATGGTTATTATGCCCGCACAGTGAGTAGTGAAAAACCTTTCGTTAGTTCTGCACCCGAAGTTAATGTAACCATAAAATATAACAAATCGCCAAGCACCTCAACGGGTTGGCTCGATTTTATTGAGGTAAATGTTATTCGTAATCTGGTTTTTACTTCAGGGCAGATGGGTTTTAGGTCGTTATCTGCTGTTGGGGCCAATAATATTTCGGAGTTCAGCATCAGTAATGCCGCAGCCGGTCTCAAGGTTTGGGATGTTACTGATCCCACCAATGTCATTCAAAGAGAAGGTTCACTTGAGGGCAGTACATTAAAAATTACCGTTCCAACGCCTGAACTCCTTCAATTCATGGCTTTTGACGGCTCTGAATTTCTCTCGGCTGAATTTGTCGAAACCATCGAAAATCAAAATCTTCATGCCCTCAAAAACATCGAATATGTTATCGTAAGCCATCCTGATTTTCTCGATCAGGCCAACCGTCTTGCCGACTTCCATAAAACATATTCAAATCTTACCGTTGCAGTTTGCACCCCCCAAAGCATTTACAATGAGTTTTCGTCGGGATCACAGGATTTAACGGCAATCAAGGATTTTATGAGAATGCTTTATGAACGCTCGGGCGAAAGTGGAAATCCAAAATACCTGCTGCTTTTCGGGGATGCTTCTTATGATTTTAAAGATATTTTACCTGTCAACAGTAATTTCATCCCAACTTACGAATCCGACGAATCCCTGCATTTTATCAATTCGTTTGCAACGGATGATTATTTTGGATTTCTCGATCCCGAAGAAAGCGTTGGTAGTGGTGATTTACTCGATATTGGCATCGGCAGATTTGTTGTTCAGAATACGGTCGATGCGAAAATGGCGGTTGATAAAGTTATTCACTATGCCACTTCGGCAAATTTAATGGGCGACTGGAGAAATGTTTTAACTTTTACAGCCGATGATGAAGACGGGAATGTACACATGACGCAGGCCGAGCAATTAGCCACATTTGTTGATACTTCTTATCGTTCGTACAATATTGATAAAATCTACCTCGATTCGTATCAGCAGGCTTCTACACCTGGCGGCCAGCGCTATCCCGATGTAAATGCAGCCATCAGTTCGCGCATCGAAAAAGGCACGCTCATCATTAATTATACCGGCCACGGAGGTGAAGTTGGCTGGGCGCACGAACGCGTGCTCGAGGTTTCGGATATTAACAGCTGGACAAACTGGGATAAACTTGCGGTATTTCTTACTGCCACCTGCGAATTTACCCGCTATGACGACCCCAACCGGATTTCGGCCGGCGAATATGTTTTCCTGAACCCGAACGGTGGAGGCATTTCGCTGTTCACCACTGCACGGGCTACTTTTGGCGGTTCTAATCTTAGCCTTAATAAAGGTTTTTATAAACATGCTTTCGATAAAATCGATGGCGAACATTACGCCATGGGCGACCTGATCCGGCTGGCAAAGCTGGAAAGCTCCTCCGAAAGTAACGATATGAAATTTGTACTCCTCGGTGATCCGGCCTTAAAAATCGCCTATCCAAAATACTCAATCGAAACGTTGTCGATCAACGAAAATCCAACTACATCTGCACCCGATACCCTCAAAGCACTTTCGGATGTTTCGATCTCTGGTGAAATTCTCGATGGGAGCGGCAAAACGTTAAGCAGCTTCAATGGTACGATTTACTCGATTGTTTATGATAAAGAATCCATTGTTACCACACTGGGCCAGGACGATGAAAGCTCTCCCAAAACATTTAAGCTCCGCAAAAACATTATCTACAAGGGAAAAGCACAGATAATCGACGGGAAATTTTCATACGCTTTTGTTGTCCCAAAAGACATTGCTTACGAATACGGCACAGGAAAAATAAGCTACTATGCCGAAAATGGCATTGAAGATGCCAGTGGATTTCAGGAAGATCTGATCATCGGAGGCTTTGATGATTCGGGAAGTACCGACGACAAAGCTCCCGAAATCGAACTTTTTATGAATAACGAGGACTTCAGGTCCGGTGATATTACCGACTCAAACCCGGTTTTATTTGCAAAGATTTTTGATGAAAGCGGTATCAATACTGTTGGAAATGGCATTGGACACGACATTGTAGCTGTGCTCGACAACAATAACGAAAACCAGTTTATCCTCAACGATTTTTATGAAGCCCAACTAAACAGCTATAAATCAGGTGATGTGAGTTTCCCGTTTTTTAACCTCGAACCCGGCGAACATGAAGTGTCCGTGAAACTCTGGGACGTTTACAACAATTCGGCTGAAGCACAGCTCAGGTTTGTGGTTGTTGATGGGGATAATTTCACAATGAATCAATTGATTAATTATCCAAATCCATTTAAAACCGAAACCTATTTCAAATTCAACCACAACAAACCGGGCACGCAACTCGATGTTAAAATTGAGATTTACGACCTGAGCGGAAGGCTGGTAGCTACGCTTAGTCAGCAAAACATGAACGACGGCTATTATTCGACCCCGATAAAATGGGATGGCGATAGTTCGGGTGGCGCTTCACTTCGTGCAGGAATTTATATTTACTACGTAAAGGCTACTGATGAAGCCGGACAAACGATTTCTTCCGTTAAAAAACTCATCATAGCCCGATAAACCGACTTTTACAAGCTGTTTTTAAGATACATATCCTGAAATTAAAACATGAAAAAAATTCTGACGCTTTGTTTCTTGGTGATGTTGGTTCATCCGGCATTTACAAATTCCGTCGAAAAAATTGTTCCACGGATCATTTCCTGGACTGGTGTTGAAGAAATGCAATTTAACGGCTCAACCATCAAAACACCCGGATTTATCGGGGCTGTAAATGATGATGGCTTTGGGCTTTTACCTGTTTTTTCCGAGAGATTTCTTATCCAAAACCCTGGAACTACTTTTGATTTTTATATTGAGGATGCCATTTACCAGCCTTTTGAAGACCAATCGTTGTTTGATAACCTGGCCGACCGCGATCTTATAGCTTTCGACATCCAATCGAAAACCGAACTTGCTGTAAACCGCCGTGTGAATTACGCTGTTTTTAAAATGCTTCCGATCCGGTTAAACCTTCAAACTGGTAATTATGAAAAGTTGCTCAGTTTTAACCTGCACATCAACGAAGTTCAGGACAACAACCAACTGAAAAATACCCGTCATGCCCGCGATTTTGCTGCCACTTCAGTTTTGGCACAAGGCGACTGGTTTAAAATTGCTGTGGTCGAATCAGGTGTTTACAAGCTTTCCTACCAGCAGTTGAAAGATTTAGGTATGGATGCTGATGCCATTGATCCTGCAACACTGCAGATTTATGGAAACGGCGCCGGCATGCTTCCCGAAAAAAATGCCGATTACAGGCACGATGACCTTCGCGAAAACGCCATTGTTGTGGAAGATGGTAAAGATGGAAGTTTTGATGAGGGTGATTTTATCCTGTTTTACGGAGAATCTCAGTCTTCATGGAATTTCGTTCCGTTAAAACTGGCTTTCACGCACACCGCCAACCTGTATTCCGACAGCACCTTTTATTTTATAACCAGCGGTCAGCAGGTTGGAAAAAGAGTTTCGATGATTGCTCAAAGTCAAAGCCCAGTTACAAAATCAATAACCACTTTTGCCGATTATGATTTTTATGAAAATGATAGCCGAAATCTGATAAAATCGGGAGCCGAATGGTACGGCGAAGAGTTTCAGGATGTTTTGAGCCGGGATTTTCAATTCAATTTCCCGAATATTGTTCAGGATTATTCGAGTTATTTTGCCGTTGAAGTCGCCGCCAGAAGTGCTGTTATCAGTTCGTTTGAAATAAATATTAACGAAGATTCGATGACGGTGGCACGGGTTCCTGCGGTTGTGCTTTCATCGCCGGTTTATTTTGCAAATTCATTGTTAAAAACCTTCAGGTTCAATTCGCCCACCGACCTCATCGACGTAAATTTAACTTATCTTCTTCCCGACAACAATTCGACAGGATGGCTCAACTACATCGAAATTAATGTGATGCGTCATTTGATTTTTAAAGGCAGTCAGATGGATTTCAGGGATTTCTCGAATGTCGGTGCAGGCAATGTAACCGAGTTTGTCATCAGCCAGGCTCCGGCACAGCTCACGATCTGGGATATCACCAACCCCACCGAACCGGGAGAAATTGATATCACCAACACCAGCGAAACCATCCGGTTTTCGCTCGACACCGATACACTCCGACAATTTATCGGGTTTGACAATCAGGAATTTTTATCTCCAGAACTCATTGGAAAAATCGATAATCAAAACCTGCATGCCAATTTCGAAATTTATGATTTTATCATCATCGCACCTGAAATATTCATGGAACAGGCCGTAAGGCTGAAAGAACTTCATGAAGAGCTGGACAATATGCGCGTGATTGTTGTTGAACCGGATCAGATATTTAATGAATTTTCGTCTGGATCCCCCGACCCGACAGCAATTCGTGAGTATGCAAAAATGCTTTATGAACGTTCGGGGTCAACGCCACAACTTAAATATTTGCTGTTGTTTGGTGATGGCTCTTACGATCCGAAAAACCGGCTGGATGAAAACAAAAATTTCGTTATAACCTACCAATCCAAACAATCGCTAAAACCAACATCTTCCTACGTAACGGATGATTTTTTTGGTCTGATGGATGATAATGAAGGTGTTGATGCCAGCGGTGATGTTGATCTTGGAATCGGAAGATTTCCTGTAAACACCCTTCAGGAGGCAAAAGATGTAGTTGATAAAATTGAACATTACATGCGGTTCAGCTCGAACGTTCAGGGAAGCTGGCGGAATGATTTCTGTTTCATGGCCGATGACGAGGACTATAACCTTCATTTTTATCAGGCCGATACCATTTTGGTAAAAGATATTTCGCGCAGAAACAAAACCATCAACATCAACAAAATTTATCTCGATTCATTTAAGCAGGAAACTACTTCAAATGGTTACACCTACCCCGAAGCAAATATTGCCCTCAACAAGCAAATAAATGATGGGGCTTTATTTATGAATTACACCGGCCATGGCGGTGAACTGGGCTGGACGATCGAGCATGTTTTGCAGATTTCTGATATTAATTCATGGACAAATTTTGACAAATTGCCGGTTTTCATCACCGCAACCTGCGAATTCAGCCGCTTCGACAATCCCCATTTAACTTCAGCCGGCGAGCTTGTCTTATTAAGCCCGACAGGAGGTGGAATTGCACTCTTCACCACAACACGGCTTGCTTTTGCCGGCGTTAATCTTACCCTCAACAAACGGCTTTATGATACGCTGTTTTTGTCAACGCCCGGAAATTACCCGAGGCTTGGCGACATGATCCGGTTTTCGAAGACACCGTCGAACACCAACACCAAAAACTTCCACCTTCTTGGCGACCCGGCGCTCAATATCGCCTTTCCGCGCTATAATATTATTACCGATTCGATTAACGGAAATGTAGCCTCCAATACTCACGACACCATTTTTGCAAATAGTACTGTGAGAATTAGTGGTCATATTTCTAATTTAAATGAAGAAGGAAGTGTTGTTTCGGGGTTTAATGGCGAAATTACACCGGTTTTATTTGATAAAGAAGTCACTTTGATGACTTTGGGCAACGATCCCAAAAGCTTTCCTGAGTCATTTAAGATTCAAAACAGGAGACTTTATGAAGGGAAAGTTTCGGTGGTAAACGGAAAATTTGAGTTTACGTTTATCGTACCAAAAGATATTTCTTACGAATTTGGCCCGGGAAAAATCAGTTATTACGCCTCCGACAGCACCAGTGACGCCGCCGGATATTACGACAGTTTTATTATTGGCGGCTACGACAAAACCGCTGAAAACGATCAGGTAGGCCCGGACATTTATTTGTACCTCAACGATAGTTTGTTTGTTAACGGCAGCACCATTTACAACAACCCGGTGATGTACGCTCATTTGAGTGACCAACAGGGGATTAATGCCTCAGGAAGCGGAATTGGTCATGATATAGTCGCAGTTTTGGATGGCAACACAAATCAATCGATCACCCTGAACAATTCCTTCGTGCCCGACATCAACAGTTATCAGTCAGGAACAGTAATGTTACCGCTTCAAAACCTTTCATTAGGCCGGCACACCCTCCAACTGAAAGCCTGGGATATGTTTAATAATTCCTCTTCTAAAACCATCGAATTTATCGTTTCCGATTCAATTGTGATGGATCTTACCGAAGTGATGAATTCTCCGAATCCATTCAACGATTATACCTTATTTAAGTTTAAACATAATCAATACGGGACCGAACTTAATGTACAAATTGAGATTTTCAATTTTGGCGGTCAGATGGTCAGGAAAATTGGCCCGATCAAGGTGTCTACTTCAGGATATTATGTTGAACCACTTTGGTGGGATGGAACCGATGAAGGAGGGAGCAAACTTCGCCCGGGATTTTATTTTTACAAGCTAAAAGCTGAAAATGAGCAGGGTTCAAGTGCTGAGCGCATCCAAAAAATGATCATTTCAAAGTAATTTTAAACAAATTTGCTTCTTTATCGTTCATTCGTGCAAAACAATATAAAAAAAATAATGTCGTTAGTTTTGCGTCTTTCTATTAAAAATCAAAATCATATCAAAATTATTCTAATGAGCCGAAAAGTCACTTTAGCCTGTTTTGCTTTGCTGGTTTCCAGCATGAGCATTTATGCGCAGATTAATACCGAACAATACATTGGAAAACAAACCAACACCATTACCACAGCAGTACCTTTTCTGTTAATTGCTCCCGATGCCCGCGGAGGTTCGATGGGTGACGCAGGAGTTGCTACCACGCCTGATGCAAATTCGATGCATTACAATCCTGCAAAATATGCCTTCATGGAATCGAAGGTTGGATTCTCTGCAGCTTACAGTCCCTGGCTTCGTTCGTTGGTGAACGACATCAATTTGGCCTATATTACCGGGTATTACAAATTGGACGATGTATCGGCTGTTGCCGGTTCGTTGCGTTTTTTCTCGCTTGGTGATATCACTTTTACTGATGAAACCGGAGAAATAATCGGAAATTTCAGACCTAACGAATTTGCGATCGACGGTACCTATTCCAGAAAATTCTCTAAAACATGGTCTGGCGCTGTTGCCGGCCGTTTTATTTATTCCGACCTTACCCAGGGACAGGTTGTTCAGGGACAACAGACTAAAGCAGGTACATCCGTGGCTGCCGATGTTTCCGTGTATCATCAACGCGAATTAGACTGGCGTAATTTTGAATATGCAGAATTTGCTTTTGGAGCCAATATTTCGAACATCGGTTCAAAAATCTCTTACTCTGATGCCACCACCGAAAAGGATTTTATCCCTACAAACCTGCGTTTTGGCCCAAGACTTACCCTCGACTTCGACGAATATAACCGCATGTCGTTTACTGTCGATATCGAAAAATTGCTGGTTCCAACACCGCCAATTTATGCTACGGATACGCTTGGAAACCCAATTTATGACGACAATGGAAACCAGTTAATTTACAAAGGAATGGATCCAAATGTGTCGCCCGTCGAAGGCATGGTGCAATCATGGTATGATGCTCCGGATGGCTTCCAGGAAGAAATGCGCGAGTTTTATTTTGCAACCGGCGTCGAATACTGGTACAATAAAGTTTTCGCCATTCGCGGTGGTTTCTTTTATGAAGATAAAACAAAAGGTAATCGTCAGTATTTCACGCTTGGAGCAGGTTTAAAATACAATGTTTTCGGACTTGATTTTTCGTACCTGATTCCGCTTGAACAACAAAACCCGATGGAAAACACCCTCAGGTTTACGCTGCTGTTCGATTTCGACGCTTTTAATCAGCAATAAAAAAATGCAGATACACAAAAGCCGGAAGAAATTTAAACTTCCGGCTTTTTTCGTTTAGATAAAAAACGCATCTTTGATAAAAAATTATCATGAAAATCCGGGTTGGCTTTGGTTACGATGTGCACCGCCTCGAAGAAGGTGAAATTTTTACTTTAGGCGGAATAAAAATTGAACATCACAAAGGCGCCGTGGGACATTCAGACGCCGACGTACTCATTCACGCTATTTGTGACGCCCTGCTTGGCGCTGCTAACCTGCGTGATATCGGTTTTCATTTTTCTGATAAAGACCCGGAATTTAAAGGTATCGACAGCAAAATTCTGCTTGGGCAGGTAAATGATCTACTCTTAAAAAAAGGTTTTCGGATTGGAAACATTGATTCTACCATCTCACTTCAAAAACCAAAAATATCAGCGATGATTCCTGAAATGCAAAAAGCACTTGCGTTAACCCTGGGAATTGAGGTAGAAGATATTTCGATAAAAGCAACCACGACCGAAAAATTAGGTTTTGAAGGCCGTGAAGAAGGTGTTTCGGCTTATGCTGTCGTCCTTATCGAAAAAGAATGATTTCACAAACGTAATACTCCAAAGAAATGAAAACCAAAAAATCGTTGACCAACATTTTGTTGTTATGTTTATTCCTGATGTTTTCGATGAGTTTAATGGCTCAGCAGCCAAAAGAAAGCCGGAAAGAAAAAAAAGCAAGGCAGAAGAAAGAGCAGGAAGTCAAATTTCTGAATGCAAAAGCGTTACTTTACGATACAGCCTTTGTGGTTCCTGCCAATAATATTTCGTTAAATAACGGGCAAACTTTTAACATCAATAACACTATCAACTTTTTACGATTATCCGGCCATGAAGGTGCAATACAAATCAGCGCGTACCTCGCACCCGACAGAGGACTTAATAATACCGGCGAGTTGTTTGTTAAGGGCCCGATTACCTTTGTCAACTTCATCGAGAAAAATGACAGGGTGACTTTGAGTTTTTTGTTAAACGGCGAAACCATAAAATTAAGGATTACCGTGAGTATTTGTGGGTCGGACCAGGCAACCGTATTTGTTGATCAAAATATTGGCGGTCCGGCCTTCCAATTAAGTGGAAAAATGGTTCAGTTTAACGACGCACAGATTTATGAACGAAAACTTTATTCGCGCTGATCTTGTTCTGAACAATTGAAATTTTCGGGCTGTTTTTCGCCACGTTTGAATCAAAAGATTTTAAACATTAAAGAATAATAAAACTTTTAACCTATGAACCGTTGTACCTGGGCTGCTTCAAATCAGGATTTTTATGATTATCACGATAACGAATGGGGTGTTCCGCTTCACGACGACCGGAAATTATTCGAGTTTATGTTGCTCGACGCTTTTCAGGCAGGATTAAGCTGGCTGACTATCTTACGGAAACGTGAAAATTTCAGAAAAGCCTTCGATGATTTCGATTATCATAAAATTGCTACGTATGATCAGTCAAAGATTGAATCACTGATTCAGGATGCCGGCATTATCCGGAATAAGCTAAAAATAAATGCAGCAGTTAAAAACGCCAAGGCATTTATCAAAATCCAGGACGAATTTGGCTCTTTTGATGCCTACCTCTGGGGTTTTACATCATCTAAAACCATTCAAAACCGGTTTACGTCTATCAAGGAAATTCCTGCCAGAACTGAACTTTCGGATATCATCAGCAAAGATCTGCTGAAACGGGGATTCACTTTCGTGGGATCAACCATTATTTATGCCTTTTTACAGGCCGCCGGAATAGTTAACGATCATACTACGGATTGCTTCAGGCATGGGCAACTTTTGTAATCCTGAAGCAATAAAAACTCCATTTTCGGTTTTTTGAGTAAATTTGAATCAAATTTGAAGTGCACGAAACATGAAAAAAATAATTGGCATAGCTTTACTAATCCTGGTTACATTTACGATGGCTACGGCTCAGGAAGATTCGTTGCGGCCTAAATTAAATCCATATCAAAAAGGGCCTAAAAAACCGATTACCGACAAATTCTATTTTGGGGGGACTTTAGGGTTGACTTTTGGAACGTACACCTCAGTGAGCATCTGGCCAATGGTTGGCTATAAAATTTCTCCGAAATTCTCTGCCGGATTGCAACCGGGCTACGATTATATCAAATACAATTATCAGGGCTATTCCGACGAATCCAGCAGTTATGGAATTAAGATATTCAGCCGTTACCGGATTATCCCGCAGTTTTATCTTCATGCCGAATACGACTACATCAATTATGAAATTTACACCTGGATCAATCAAACCGATTTTACTAAAAATCGTGAATTTGTCCCTTTTTTGTTTCTGGGGGGCGGTTTGTCGCAGCAACTTGGCGAAAATTCGTGGATGTATGTTCAGATTTTATTTGATGTCCTGCAGGACGAAAACTCTCCCTATTCTTCCGGCGAACCCTTTTACAGCATAGGTTTTGGCGTTGGCTTCTAACCGAAATTTTGCTTTCAATCAAAATTTATGAGATACGCGGCTTTTGATGGCATTAATCTTGATTGGATTTGGCGCAAAAAAATAAACGAAATCATCAATAAACTCGTTACTTCAAAAATTCAAAAATCAATAATATGCAAAAAGTATTCAAATTATCGTTTCCTGCTTTTTTACTGATCATATTGATCGGCCTTGGTTCATGTAACAAAGATGAAGTCGAAACTGTGCCACTTGGCAGTGTAAATATCAATATGTATGAACTGTCGCCCTACTACAACCACGAATTTGGATTACAGGTCAGCACCGACCTCGACACATACCCGGTGTATTACGAAATCAGAAGCAATGCCAAAGTTGAAGGCACAACAATAACGATTAACCTGCTGGATATCGAAAAAATCAGCTATTCGGGGGCCACAATTCCGGACGGGGCGCTTTCGACATACGTTCCTGTTGGTGTGCTTTCGGGGGTGGAATACGACATTACAATAAATGTTGCCGATAGGATCAATACCGGAAAACTGAAGATTAACAGCAGTTTTTACACGCTTACTTTTGATAATACCGACGGTTTAACTGTGAATCATGACACGCTGCGCCGGGTGCCGGATTATGCGCTCTGGGGTTACATCGCCTATGCCGATAGTACCGACGAGGTGCTTGCCCAAACCTTTCTTGATACGTTGGCTGCGATAGGCACATTGCCACTTAATGTTGCTCCGGGATATTACTTTTATTTTGAATACGGTCAGGACAGCGTTTACACGCAACCACTCAACCCGTCTTATGCTTACGCAACAGAGTTTTTCCTGAGCTATGCACAATCTGTCACCGACATCGAAAATATTGTGAACACTTATTTTAACGATCCTGCCTACAAAAAACTTCATATCACGATTTACTGGTTTTATCCTGGCGCAACCAAATCTGCCATTATCAAGCCGCGAAGTTTTGATGAAATGACACAAATTCATCAAAGATTTGAATAGGCTGATGATGATGGCAATTATTCTTCTGTAGGTTTTCGGTCAGGATTAACAAACTCATTGCATGGAATTATTTTACCGGCATTATGGATCGGGTAAGCCCCTCGTTATTTTGCATGGATTATTTGGTGTTTCGGATAACTGGGTAAGTTTTGCGCGTTCCATTTCATCCGGTTACGAGGTATTTATCCCCGATCAGCGTAATCATGGCCAATCGCCGCACGACCCAACATTTAATTATTTCGCCTTGTGTTCCGATTTGCACGATTTTATCACCCGACACAAGCTCGACGACCCAATTATTTTAGGCCATTCGATGGGTGGAAAAGTAGCCATGCGTTTTGCCCTCGAAAATCCGGAAATGGTTAAAGCGCTCATTCTTGCCGACATCAGTTTGCGAGGCTATCAGCGCCGGTATCATCATCTCGACATGATCGACGCCATGCTTGCAGTGGATTTTACCAAAACCGAAACCCGCGAAGAGGTGGAACGCCTTCTTGAACCCAAAATCAAGGATTTTCATGTGCGGCAGTTTGCCATGAAAAACCTTTACCGCCGCGAGCGAAGCGGTCAGTTTGCCTGGCGGTTAAACCTTGATGCGATAAACATGGGCATGGATGGAATTTTTGAAGGAATTAACTCGAAAGAAATCTTTAAAAAACCCGCTCTTTTTATCAGGGGAGGAAATTCCGACTATGTGAAGTATGAAGACTATGACCAGATTTACCGCAATTTCCCCAAAGCCGATATCAAAACCATCGAAGGCGCCGGACACTGGCTGCACGCCGATAAACCGGACGAATTTATGAAAACCGTTGTTGAGTTTTTGAAGAAGGATGATTTGTGATTGATGATTTAGGATTTAACACGCCTTTTCACGGGAATAACAATACGTAAGGAAATTTTGTTTTTCTAGCGCAAACCTATGTCGATCAATGACGTAGGTTTTTTTTGTTTCTTTTTGTTACGTAATTAATACGCATATTAATTACAATTTCGTCATTT
>CAJATL010000334.1 GCA_903944895.1 uncultured Bacteroidota bacterium | reverse complement strand
TGGTCCTGGAGTGGCCGGGTTTGGGGATTTGGTTTCATTAGATGGTGTAACGTGGCAATCATTATCAGGCTGGGGTTACGGCTTAAACTGGAATCTTGTTGGTTACCTCAACGAAGGTAGTCAGCCTCATGTAAATGATGTAGGAGTTATTGATATTTTATCACCTGTTTCGGGGACAAATCTGGGTGATGAGGTTGTAACAATCGAGCTTAAGAATTTCGGAACTGCCTCGCAAAGCAATATTCCTGTTTTTTTTACTGTGGATGGTGGTACTCCGTTTAATGGAATTATTGCAGGCCCATTGGCAAGCGGTGCCACTCTTGAATATACTTTTGCCGGGACTATAAATATGAGTGAAATTGGTCACACCTACATTTTGCACACCTGCACAACGCTTGCAAATGATGAAGTTCCCGGAAACAACTGCATAACAGAAAGTTTTTTTGGCAATTGCTGTATTTATTGCGATGCATCAACCACTACACAATCTGAATACATCGCCAATGTTTTGATAGGTTTAATTAATAATTCAAGCGGCTGGCAAGGCGGTGTCGCTGATTACACGGCATTATATACAACTATTGAAGCAGGTGCATCACAAGAAATTACCATTCAAAATGGAAATCCTTTTCCTGAGGACATGGTTTGTGCCTGGGCTGACTGGAACAAGGATTATACTTTTGGAACTGGTGATGAGCAATTTATCCTGACCAATGTTGGCGGGACAGGTCAAACTTTTGTCGGCGCTGTTGCAGTTCCGGCAGGCACTCCGGATGGAGATTACCGCCTACGAATCCGCATAACTAATAATACATTTCCTGTTCCTTGTGGAAATGCGGGTTTTGGCGAAATTGAAGATTACACTATTTTAGTTGGATGTTCTCCTTCTTCTTTCATTATTGTAAACCCAACTTCGGTTGTTCAGGAAGTTCCGCTTGGCGGAGTGGCAGAATCAATGCTGGAAATTACAAATTCAGGCGACCAAGATCTTACCTACAGCATCGAAGTTGAATACCCAACAGCAGCCAAAGTTCAGCCGGAACCTTACAATGCCATCGAAGCTGAGGCAAGGCTCATGGCACGAATGAAGGCTGATGGAACCAGTCCTGGTATATTAAGTTTATCTCACAACAAACCTGGCGGAGTTTCTCCCATCCAAAGCGATGATGAAACCATCAGGTATGATGACGGGATTAACTTTGATGCCATTGGGCTTACTTCAGGTGGTACATTCCAGGTTGCAGCTTATTTCCCTGCAGCTACGATGGCACAATATGCCGGAATGATGCTTCAAAAACTGGAGTTTTATATTAATAGTGTGCCGGACACATGTAAAATTAAGATTTATGGAGATGGTACATCAACTTCTCCCGGGCCACTTCTTTACGAACAAACCGTTGTTCCAGCAGGTCTGTCATGGAACACCTTCGAACTTTATACTTCAATTGAAATTACCGGTGAAGACCTCTGGATTGGCTATGAAGTAACTCATGATGCCGGTGAACATCCGCCTGGTTGTGATGCGGGTCCCGCTATAGCGGGATTTGGCGATATGATTTACTTCAATGGAACATGGGCGCCACTTTCAACTCTTGGCCTTGACTATAACTGGAATATTGCTGCTTATTTAGTGGCTGGTTGTTGCATCTATAACGATGTTGGTGTTCATACTTTTTTATCACCAGTTTCAGGGCCAGATTTGGGAATTGAAATCGTAACAATTCAAATAAAAAACTATGGTGATATTGCACAGAGTAATATTCCGGTTTCTTACACCCTTGATGATGGTGCGCCGATTAATGGTGTTTTAGAAACTACATTAGCCCCGGGTGCAACAGCCGATTTCACTTTCCCGGGAACCGTTGATTTAAGTAATCCCGGCCAAACTTACGTTTTTGTTGGCTGCACTGCTTTGGTTGGAGATGAAAATTCATCGAATAACTGCAAAACTGTAAGTATAGTAAATGTTGTCCCGGGTTATTGCGATGCTTCAACCACAACCGAAGACGAGTACATCGCCAATGTTTCCTGTGGCGACATCAACAACAGCAGTGGCTGGCAGGGTGGGGTAGCAAATTATACCATGCTTACTACAACCATCGAAGCCGGAACTTCACAAAATGTTACTATAACTAACGGCACCCCTTGGGCTTCGGATAGGTTGACTATTTGGGTTGATTGGAATAATGATTTCACCTTTGGCACTGGAACTAATGAGGAATTTATTTTAACCAATGTTGGCGGAACCGGTGCAATATTTAGCGGTAATATTTCTGTGCCGGCAGGACAAGAAAATGGCGAGTACCAGATGAGAATCCGAATGACCTACAGCACTGCTCCAACACCTTGCGGAAATGCATCTTATGGTGAAATTGAAGATTACACCATTATAATTGCCGGTTGCTGCCCGGGTGATTGGCTGTCTGTTCCCAATCCGGCAGGAACTGTGGCTCCCGGAGCTACAGCAAATGTTCCGCTTCATTTTGATGCCTCCTGGCTTGATTTAGGAAGCTATTCCGCCAATCTTAAAATTATGAACAACTCCGGCAATTCGCCGGTATTGGATGTTCCGGTTACGATGAATGTTTTTATCCCAACAGCAAGTTTAGTTATTGATCCGATGATGCTGGAAGAAAACCATCCAATCCCACCCTTGGTAACAACCCGGCAGTTGACAGTTGCCAATATCGGAACTTCGACCATTGCTTTTGATGTGGTTGTAAATACATTTGTATCTTCACCCAAGTTGCCACCAGCTATCGAACCAGAAGCTTTGTCGAAACTGGAGGCCAATGATGTAGGTGTCGAAGATTTCATTTCACCATTTAGCCAACCATATCTTGGCAACGAAGTGGTAAAAATCAGCATAAAGAATTTTGGAACTGCACCACAAAGTAATATCCCTGTTTCTTATACTTTGGATGGTGGTGCTGCAGTAACAGAAACTTTGGCAGGACCAATTGCACCAGGTGCGTCTGTTAGTTTCCAATTCCCGGGAACTGTTAATCTTGGAATTCCTGGACAGACCTATGAATTCGTAGGTTGTACAAATTTAGAAGGAGATTTAAATCCGGATAACAATTGTAAAACTCAAAACGTAACTAACATAATTCCTGCCTATTGCGACGCTTCAACCACAACCGAAGACGAGTACATTGCCAATGTTTTATGTGGAGAAATTAACAACAGCAGCAACTGGCAAGGTGGGGTAGCCGATTACACAGCAATTTCGGCAACGATTAATTCCGGTGCTTCACAGGCTGTCACCATTACCAATGGAACACCCTGGACAAGTGATATCGTTTACATCTGGGTTGACTGGAATAAAAACTATGAGTTTGAAGGTGGTACCGAATTAACGATGCTCACCAATGTTGGAGGCACGGGTGCTACATTTACTGGTGATGTTAATTGCCCGGCAGGTCAGGAATACGGAGAATACAGGATGAGAATCCGCATGACCTATAGTGCGGCTCCCCAACCTTGCGGAAGCGCTACCTACGGCGAAATTGAAGATTATACAGTAATTGTTGATGGTAGTCCACCCCTGGCATGGTTATCCGCTGAACCTTTATCAGGCTCCCTCGAACCCGGTGAATCCATGTTCGTTAATGTTACTTTTTGTTCGACTGGCCTTGAAATCGGGGAATATGCGGGTTCGATAGTTTTCAACAGCAACGACCCGATAAGTCCGGTCATCACAATACCTGCTATCTTAACTTGTGGCGAAGGCCCTTGCCCGTTTCCTCCACCAGAAAATTTGTGGGGAGTTTATAATCAGCCAAATACTGTTCATCTGGCATGGGAAGCACCACAG
>CAJATL010000333.1 GCA_903944895.1 uncultured Bacteroidota bacterium | reverse complement strand
TTGTAAAATATTTGCTGTATAAAACGCCACAAAATTAAGGAAGTTAGCAACAGGGAAAAGAAATATTTCAGGAATCAGGCGAAAGGCATAAGGCGTGAGGCATCAGTCGGAAGTCGGAAGTCGGAAGTCAGGAGTTGCCAGGCATCAGTCGGAAGTCGGAAGTCGGAAGTCGGAAGTCGGAAGTCGGAAGTCGGAAGTCAGGAGTTGCCAGGCATCAGGCGTGAGGTGTAAGGCAAGGTTATCAGAAGAAAGGCATAAGGCGTGAGGCGAATGTTGCAAGTAAAAAGTGGCAGTCACCTGTCAATCATCAAAATTCTGAAAAGTCAGAATGATCAATTTTCATTGCCCGGTGACTACTGAGGATTCCAGTCGATTTCTTCGATCCCATGTTTTCGAAGATATTCGTTGGTTTTTGAGAAGTGTTTGCAACCATAAAAGCCGCGTGTTACCGACATTGGCGATGGATGAACAGTTTTAAGGATGAGGTGCTTGGTGTCATCAATCAGCGATGCTTTGGCCTGTGCGTAATTCCCCCAAAGGATAAAAACCAGGTGCTCGCGCTGTTGGGCAAGTGCTTTTATTGCGGCATCAGTAAAAATTTCCCAGCCTTTATTCTGGTGAGAACCAGCCTGATGCGCCCTCACGGTGAGGGTAGCGTTGAGCATTAAAACGCCCTGTTTAGCCCATTTTTCAAGATTGCCACTCGCAGGAATACTAAATCCGAGATCGCTGTTTAACTCTTTTAAAATATTTTGAAGCGAAGGAGGTTTTGCAATTCCTTCGGCCACCGAAAAACAAAGCCCATGTGCCTGCCCCGGCCCATGATAAGGGTCCTGGCCTAATAGAACAACCTTCACTTTATCGAAAGGAGTAAAATTGAAGGCATTAAATATTTGTGAACCTGGCGGAAAGATGGTGTAATGGGATTTCTCTTCCACCAAAAATTCTTTTAACTGTGCAAAATAGCTGGCATTAAACTGATCGCTGAGCACATTTTTCCAGCCTTCTTCGATTACCGGGTTTAGATTTGCCATGAATTACCTGTTTTACCTTGCCATCATTTTTAAAATGTGGTGGCAATATTACCTACAAAATTTGGTTAATTAAAAGATCAAAAAATTATTTTTGCAAACATAATCAACCGTTTAATTAACTTTTAGTAAAAAGGTATGAAAAAAGTCTCAAAAGCATCACTCGTTCTTGCCCTGGTAATTGTTTCAGGTATCCTGATGTCTTCCTGCAAATCTTCGCAGGTATGTCCATCTTATGGCGAAGTGCAGAAATTCCAGAGAGAAGTTCGTCGTTAAAATCTCCGGAATTCTAATCTGCAAATCAGATTAAGATTTTTTTTGATTTCGGGTCCTGATCATTCAATCAGTCATTTTTTATTTCAGCTATGCGTTTTTTTCTCAAAATATTAACACTCTTTTTTTTCCTGGGCGCTTCGTTGATTGCTCAAGCACAGGAGGAAGAAGCCATTCCTTTTGAGGAAATTGATACCATTTTAAATAAAGTTATCCTCAAGAAGGAAATGTCGGGAGGAGGAATAATTCACAGCATGGGCTGGGGCATTTTATTCAGAAAGGGTTACAATGTTACGGCGTTCAAAAAAAATATCTGGGAACTCGAATTTGTTGGCATCCGCTCACCAAAGCAGGTGCGTGTCAATTTTTATGGTGCTTATTATAGCAATGCCAACAGTTATGTTTATGGTAAGCTTAATAAAGTTTACACACTCAGGGCCGGCCTCGGGCAACAACACATGGTAGCCCGAAAACCATACTGGGGTGGCGTCGAAATCCGGCTCGCCTATTATGGAGGCCTTTCGCTGGGCATCGGAAAGCCTGTTTATCTGTACATCATCAACCAGAATAATTACAGCACACTTTCTACAGAGCGCTACGATCCTGAAAGGCATTTTATCGACAATATTTTTGGACGGGCACCATTTCTGGAAGGCATCCAGAATACACAATTTTACCCGGGCGTGTATGCCAAGGCAGGGGTATGTTTCGATTTTGGAGAATATAATACCAGCATAAAATCACTTGAAGCCGGCATTATTGCTGATGGTTTTGCAATACCTGTTCCAATTATGGCATTTACCCCTGAAGACTATTATTTCCTGAGCCTTTACATCAACCTTACTTTTGGAAAGCGATACAATAAGTTCTGAGCCACCCTCACCATGGCAGGTTAATATCTTGTTGATAAAAATGACCGAAAAAGAAGTTTCGATATAGTTTTAACACTAATTTTGCCACCCGATATGAGAAAGAAAATGTTTAAAATAGCGTTTTTCAAAGGATAAAAAAAGGAAGTATTTTTTAGATACTTCCTTTTTTTTTGGCCATAAAGGATTTAATTATCAATTAACTAACACCTGTAATGAAAAATAAAAGTTTAGTTTCGATCAACGATTTTACAAAAGAGCAGCAACTGCGGATTTTGGATATTTCGGAAGAATTTGAGAAAAATCCAACCCAGAGGATTCTGGAAGATTTCGTTGTTGCTACCTTGTTTTTTGAGCCTTCAACCCGCACAAGGTTGAGTTTTGAAAGTGCAGCTTCAAGGCTTGGAGCAAGAGTTATAGGCTTTTCGTCAGCTTCATCATCGAGTGTTTCAAAAGGCGAATCGCTCAAGGACACCATACTCACCGTGAGTAATTATTCTGATATTATCGTCATGCGGCATCCCAAAGATGGAAGTGCCCGTTACGCCAGCGAAGTTTCGCCTGTTCCTGTGATTAACGCCGGCGACGGAGCCAACCAGCATCCTACCCAGACTTTGCTCGACATGTATTCGATCAGGAAAACCCAGGGGACCCTCGACAACCTGAACATTGCTTTTATCGGCGACCTCAAATATGGCCGGACGGTGCATTCGCTCACAATTGCACTTACCCAGTTCAATACGACGTTTCATCTGGTTTCGCCGCCCGAACTTAAGCTTCCTAGTTATGTGAAACGACACATTAAAGATAGAAACCTGGCGTATCACCAGTACACCGATCTGATGGAAGTAATTCCGGTTGCCGACATCATTTACATGACCCGCATCCAGCGCGAAAGGTTCAGCGACCCGATGGAATACGAAAAGGTTAAAAATATTTACAACCTCGAAAACGCAATGCTTGCCGGATCAAAGGATAATGTGCGGATTTTGCACCCACTGCCCCGTGTAAACGAAATTTCGCTCGACGTCGACAGCAACCCGAAAGCCTACTATTTTCAGCAGGCACTCAATGGTGTTTTTGTCCGTCAGGCGCTGCTTGCAACAATACTCGGCGTTAAGTAATCAGTTTTAAAATTTTAGGTAAAGAATTAAGATCATGGAAAACGAACAAAGAAAAGAATTAAAGGTAACGGCCATCGCCAGCGGAACCGTGATAGATCATATTCCAGCACAAAATGTATTTCAGGTAATAAAAATCCTCGGCCTCGACCGTTCGAAAGAAATGGTGCTTTTTGGTACCTACCTCGATAGCCGGAAATATGGCAAAAAAGGCATCATCAAAGTGAGCAACACTTTTTTTGAAAGCGACGAAATAAACAAGATTGCACTGGTTGCTCCTTCTGCTACTTTGATAGTAATTAAAGACTACAAAGTTGCCAGTAAATCGAAGGTTGAGATTCCCGACATAGTTAATAACATCGTAAAGTGCTTTAATCCAAACTGTATCACCAATGCCGAGTCGGTTCCTACAAAATTTGATGTTATCAAAGATGAGGAAATCCTCAAACTCAGGTGTCATTATTGCGAAAAAACCACCACCAAGGACGATATGGTTTTTATTTAGGAATTGTCGCGGATGGCGATGAAAAGGAGAAGAGGAGAGAGGGAGAAGAGGAGGAGAGAGTGAGAAGGAGTGATTACTGAAGTTTTTTCACTCAATTATGAACTCAAAAATCCCATCAAAAAGTTGGTTGATGGGATTTTTAATTAAATAAATTGAACACGGTTTGTGACCTTGTTCTGCAAATACAACATCCAAAATCATTGATTTCCATGTGCAAAAAAATAAAGTCCGATACTACCGGCAAGGAATAAAGCGGATAGTTGAAAATCGATCACAAAAGGCCGGCTTATGTAAGCCTGATATCCGCAAGCCATAAAAATAACAAGGCCCGAAACTACTGTTAGCATGGGTTTTTTCACAAATCCACCAATCAACAACAACAAGCCAAACAGCAAATGCGCGAAAGCCACATAAAACATGGCGTTTTTGGTGTCTAACGGCTTGAAAATCTGCCAGTATTTGGTGTAGGCATAAAGCATAAAACCCAGGCGCATCAGCCAGGTTGAAACAGGATGTAAAAATTTGAGTGATTTCATAAGATCAGTTTTTAAGCATCCAAAATTATCAGATAAAATTTTACAAATCTTAAATTTTGTTTAATATGGAAGTCATCTAAATTGAGATGACTTGAGTTAGGGCTCACTTCAGGCCGGTTTTTACTGCCTCTGGATAGTCAAAAAGTCAATAAAACAAGCTTTCAGCAGCCTTCAAACGTAAGCTTTTACAAAAATAGGCTGTTAATTAGGCTGAGAGATTTCTAAAATTACGCTTTAAAATCTTTTTGGTAACGACGGAATAAAGAATTTCACAAAGGTGTCTAAAAACCAAAATAAAACAAGCATCTTTAAGTTTTAAGTACAAATTTTAAAATCAATGGTCCATTTTGTCCAATTCGATTTGAAAGTCAATTAATACATTTATGATAAAAAAACTTTTCTTACTCATCATTCTTGCACTTCTTATTCAGAATTTGCAGGCACAGCGCCCGGGTGGCGGTGGCCCAAATGCATCACAAATGCCTCCCGAAGGGATTCTCAAAGGTGTAATCATCGACTCCGAAAGTGGCGTTCCGATGGAATATGCCAATGTCGTGATTTTTAGTTTGCGGGATTCAACAATTGTCGCCGGAACTGTGACGGGTTCTGACGGTTCATTTATTTTAGAAAAAGTCCCTTTCGGCCGATTTTATGTTGTGGCCAATTTCATTGGTTTTGATAAATTAACCATCAATGAGGTAAAAATTACTCCTAAAGAAAAAGTTGTCGATCTCGGGCAGATCAAGCTGGAAGCTTCAACAGCCAGCCTCGAAGGCGTCGAAATTTCGGCAGAAAAACAACATGTCGAATACAAAATTGATAAAAAGGTTGTAAATGTGAGCCAGGATGTGATGGCTCAGGGAGGAACTGCTGTTACTGCGCTCGAAAATACGCCATCTGTGCAGGTGGATATCGAAGGAAATGTGAGCTTACGCGGAAGTTCCAGTTTTACTGTCCTTATCGACGGCAGGCCCAGCGTTTTGACCGGATCGGAAGCTTTACAGCAGATTCCGGCCAGCAACATCGAGAAAATCGAAATTATCACCAATCCTTCTGCAAAATATGATCCTGATGGTGTTGCCGGAATCATCAACGTGATTATGAAAGAGCAAAAACAAAGAGGATTTAACGGCGTAGCAAATGCCTCATTAGGAAGCAAAGATAAATACAGCGCCGATTTCCTGCTCAATTACAGGCTCAGCAAATTCAATTTTTTTGGTGGGATGGATTATCGGGATTATAATTTTGGTGGAAGCCGCGAATCGAAGCAAGAAACATATCTTAACGACACCACCGATTTCAGATATTCAACAGGCTCCCGTACCCACAATCGTGGTGGTTACGGTTTCCAGGCAGGAGCCGATTATTTTATTTCGAAAGCTACAACCTTGTCGGTGATCGGGCGATTGGGAAATTATAAATTTGATGGAGGTTCCGAATCCAACCTTCATCTTTTTACCGAACCATTTACAAATGACCAGTATAAATATACTTCAGGCTATTCTAAAAATGATGGGGGATATTTCAGCGGCAATGTTAATTTCCAGCATCAATTTGATGATCTTGGCCACAAGCTCGATGCAAATGTTTTTTACTCGAAACGATCGGGTGACGATACCGAAGACCAGGATGAATATTTTACCGATTCAGCCTGGAATCAGATCGACAATGAGCCCTATCTTGTCCGGACCAGCGAAGAAAGTGAAGAATCCGAATTCAGGGTAAAAATTGATTACACCAAGCCTGTGGGCGAAAATGGCAAGTTTGAGGCTGGTTTCCAGTCACGCATCGAAAATGAAACGGAGGATTATCATTTTATGGATTTTGATTACGTAAGTGGTGAGTTTGTTAACAACCCACTCTATACCAACAAAATGGATTTCAGCGATAATGTGCATTCGCTTTATGGGATTTATTCGAATACGATTAAAAATTTCGGCTACCAGTTTGGACTGCGTGGCGAGTACACCTACCGGAGCATCAAAAATGATCAATCAGCCGAGCCATCTGTGATTGATAAAATGGATTATTTTCCGACCATTCATTTATCTCAGAAAATTACTGACGACGACCAGATCCTTGCAAGCTATACCAGGCGTATCCGAAGACCGGGCGGACGAGAGTTGGATCCTTTTATTACGTACATGGACGCTTACAATGTTCGCCAGGGAAACCCTGATTTGCAGCCCGAATACACCGATTCGTATGAATTGTCGTATCAGAAAAGTATTCTGGGAGCATTTGTTACCCTCGAAGGTTATTACCGCGTAACCACCGGGAAAATTACGAACATTCAGAGGCTTCAGGATGATGGAATAATGATGAATACTTTTGAAAACCTGACCAGCGATTTTTCGCTTGGAACTGAGTTGATGATAACTTCAGAAGTAACAAAATGGTTTGAGCTTAGTTTGATCGGGAATATATACAATTACAGGCTTGATGGTAATATTGACGATCAGAGCGTTGATCAGAACAGCACCAACTGGAGCAGCAAATTTAACGGAACATTCAGGCTGCCGAAACAGTTCAGGCTGCAGCTATCAAGCATGTACAACGGTCCCAGCGTTACAGCACAGGGTGAATCCGAAGATTTTTGGGTGGCAAATATGGCGCTTCGTAAGGACTTTTTTAACCGTAAACTTTCGGCAACATTTTCGATACGCGATATCTTTAAAACTGCCCGGCATGCGATGTCTTCTTCAGGTACCGGATTCTATTCGTACGACAGATTTCAGCGTGAAGCGCCTGTTTTCATGTTAAATCTTAGCTATAAGATCAACAACTACAAGCAAAAGCAAGAAAAACGCAACGGCGAAGATGGTGGCGGAGAATCCGAAATGGACGACAGTTTCTAATTTCAACCCAAATTTATTCGTCAAGAAACATTTCCGTAAAAGTATTTTGCAGCATTCTGATTTGAGATTGCGAGTTTCCGAAATGAGGATGCAAGTTTGCTAAATGCGGATGCAAGTTTCTTAAATGAAGATGCGAGTTTCCTAAATGCGGATGCAGGTTTCTTAAATGCGGATGCAAGTTTCTTAAATGAAGATGCGAGTTTCCTAAATGAGGATGCAGGTTTCTTAAATGAAGATGCGAGTTTCCTAAATGCGGATGCAAGTTTCTTAAATGAAGATGCGAGTTTCCGAAATGCGGATGCAAGTTTGCTAAATGGAGGTGGGAGCTTACTAAATGGTGGAGCTATTCCGGCAAATTAATATGGAACGCGGATCCAGATAGCTATCGGGACGGATTTGACAGATTTACGCTGATTTCCACCTAATGTGTTCAATGTGCCTATAGTGGTATTTTTTTCACCACATAGTCATATAGAACACAATAGCATCAAACCTAAATTTTACCCGACAGTTATATCTTCAATAAACATATCTGAAGCAACCCTGTCGGCAAAGAGCTTGCCGGCATTGGTGAGTATGATTTTATGATTTTCGATTAAAGCTAATTTCCCCACAATTGATGGATTGATTTCGCTGAGGGTATGGTCGTGAAATTCTTTCCCAAAAATGGCTTCAATTTTTTCGAGATCGGTGCCCCAAACTGTGCGCAAGGAAGTCATGATGTATTCGTTGAACCTTTGGATTTTGGTGAGGATTTCTTTTTCGGCAGGAATTATCCCAGCCCCGATACTTTTAATGTATTCGCCAACATTCGAAACATTCCATTGCCGCGCAATTCCATTGTACGAATGTGCCGATGGACCTATTCCCAGGTACTTCTCGCCTGACCAGTAACTTGTATTATGTCTCGAATAGTTACCTTCGGTACAAAAGTTCGAAATTTCATAATGGATAAATTTGTTTTCTGTTAATCGATCCATCAAAATGGTGAATTGCCGTGCAGCTTTTTCGTCATCAACAGCCTGGTATTTTCCTTTGCGAATGAAGAGATCGAGGGCAGTCCCGGGCTCCACAGTAAGCGCGTAAGCCGAGATATGTGGCACTTCAAGGGCGATGGCTTTGGTTATATTTTCATTCCATCGTTCATCATTTAAAGTTGGGATTCCATAAATAAGATCGATGCTGAGATTATGAAAACCGTTGTCCTGGGCCAATTTTACGGCGTTTATGGCTTCAGTGGCGTTGTGGGCGCGATACAGCCAGGTAAGGTCTTCATCAAAAAACGATTGAATCCCGAGGCTCAGCCGGTTAACCCTGGTTTTTCTTAGCTCCGAAAGCCAGAAGTGGTTTATGTCGTCAGGATTTGCTTCGAGGGTGATTTCGGCATTATTTTCAATACCAAAAATCCCGATGGCCTTTTCGATAAGCTTTTCGATGATCTCAGGCTGAAATAATGAGGGCGTTCCTCCTCCAAAATAAATGGTTTTCAAAGCCTCTCCGCCGGCGAAGGATTTTTGCAATTCCATTTCCTGCAAAAGCGAAACAATAATTTGTTGCTGGTTTTTGCGTGATGCCAGCGAAAAAAAATTGCAGTAATGGCATTTCTGCCTGCAAAATGGGATGTGGATGTAAAGGCCGGCCATACTTACCTTTTGACCTTTTTCTTAAGGATAATCCTGAAGGTAGTGCCTTTGTCGAGTGAAGAAGATTTTACAAAAATCCGGCCTTTATGGTAGTTTTGAATGATGCGCTCGGCCAGCGACAGCCCAAGTCCCCAGCCACGTTTTTTGCTGGTGTAACCCGGATTAAAAATGCTTTTAAACTTCGATTTGGGGATGCCTTTGCCGGTATCGGAAAGATCGATGTTAACGTGATCGTTTTCTTCGGTGATATTAACCGTAAAATGCCCGACATTTCCCATGGCGTCCACAGCATTTTTAGTAATATTTTCGATAACCCACTCAAAAAGATGAAGGTTGATGGGCACTAAAATCTGATGATTGGAACTTAGGTTGGGCGTAATCTCGTAAATAATTTTGTGCGAAGTCCTGGTTTTGAGGTATTCGATCGAGTGATGGATGACCTCGACGATATTTACAGTTTCAAGTTTTGGAATGGAACCAATTTTCGAAAAACGTTCGGTAATGTTCTCCAACCTGGTTACATCCTTGGTTAATTCTTTGATGGCTTCGTGTTTTACGCCATCCATTTCCAGGATTTCCATCCATGCAATCATCGACGAAAGCGGTGTTCCAAGCTGGTGAGCGGTTTCTTTGGCCAGCCCTACCCAAACCTGGTTTTGCTCCGACCGCCGTGCTGTGCTGAACATGAAATATCCGATAAACAAAAACAGTGCGATGACGGCCAGTTGCACAAGCGGATAATATTTCAACTGAGTCAGCAGGTATGAACTTTGGTAAAAAATATAGCTTTTACCTTGGTTCACCAAGTCAATTTCGATGACATGGTTGTCTTGTTCCATCTCAGCGATGGCCTTTTCGAGGAAGACCGGATCCATGATTTTATCGGGCGGAATATTCCCGAATTCGATAACATTTCTTTTGGTACTATCGGTAATAATTACCGGCACAGATGCCGAATTGATCACAATTTCCGAAAAAAACGACCGCACCAGGTCATCTAAAACTGTGCGTAATTCGGTAAAAGGTCTTGATTCCTTGTAGTAGAGGTAATTTTTATAATTCTGGTAATACCTTGCTTCGATGGGCTGAAAAGCCGAAAATTCCTCCAATAGTTTTCCTGACAGATAAGGCACTGTATCTTTATTAAAATCGACATTATTAGTGTTGATAATTTTGCCTGATTCATCTGTTAAGATTACCGGAATGGTATTGTTGGAGCGGATAATATCAACATAAAAGGTCAGGTCGATGTCGGGATTATCAGTTTTGATGAGCTGTTTATAAGCTTCGGCCAGGAATTTTACCTGTTTCCGGTCCTGCTCTCTCCCCTGAATAAAAAACTCCTCGATGTATTTTACAAGAGCTGTTTTGCGGTGGATGGCATCGGCCCATAAACGGACATTTTTCTGTTCGTTGAGCGCAACCTTTTTTACAATAATATTGGTGTACCACATGGTAATGCCGACAATGGCAATAGCCACTGCAAACAGGATAATCTTCCAACGCTTTTTACGGGCATAAATGTTCAAAAGATGCGATTTTTAAAATATTCATCCAAACGTCAAAACACCTGGCTTATTATTGTTGGCTTTTTGCCTTGATACTCAAAGAGAATGGGTTCGGATAATAATAATATTTTTGCAAGAATTCAGATTTTCTATAATAAAAGTTGACGGTTACCTCAGCAGGAAATCTGATTTTGAAGATTGAATGAAATTACAAGATTGAATATTGTTATGAAAAAATATCGGAAAACACGCAAGTCTTCGAGCGAATTCATCAGGATAATGAAGCTGAAAGCCGGTAAACCACCCGGCTATCTCGAATATGCTGTTAGCGACCAGGCCGAGAAGACCACCATCAGGCGCATCAGTTACAACGAAACTACCTATGAACAGGAGGAAATCGCTGATGTTACCGGGCTGGAGAAGTTTATAAAATCTGATTTGGTGACCTGGATTCAGGTGGTTGGCTTTAAAGATCTTCAAAAACTGGAACAACTCGGGACTATCTTTACTATTGATCCACTGATCATGGAAGACGTGCTCAATACCGAGCACATGCCAAAATCAGAAGAGTCGGACGATCATCTGTTTTTTACTCTGAATATTTTGTTGCCCGGACAGGAAAATGGAAATGTAGAAAAAAACCATGTGAGCTTTGTGCTGAGCACCAATTATCTCATCAGTTTTCAGCAGCGAAGCAACGATTTGTTTGAAACCTTTATCACACGGATCGAAAAAGCTATTGGCAAAGTGAGAAGCCGCAAAGCCGATTACCTGCTTTATCGTCTTGTAGATATAATTGTTGATAATTATTACCTGCTTTTTGAGCATGTTGAAGCTGGGTTGGATGAAATCGAAGAAGCGCTCATTAACGATCAGGCAGCCAACATGGTGAAGCAAATTCAGACCCAGAAGAAAGAACTCTCATTTTTGCGGCGAAATATTATTCCCGTAAACGAAACCCTGCGTTCGGTAGTGAAAATTGAAGGGAAATTTATTAAAAAGACAACATTCAGATATTTCATCGACACCCAGGACCATTTAATTCATCTGGTGCAGTCACTGGAGCTTTACCGCGAAACCATCGCCAACCTCATGGAGCTTCAGATGGCCAATAACTCGAACCGGATGAACAGCGTTATGAAAACGCTCACAGTAATTTCGACGATTTTTATTCCGCTCACCTTCCTTGCCGGTATTTATGGAATGAATTTCGAGTATATGCCTGAATTATCGATACCTTGGGCCTACCCGGCATTATTAATATTTATGTTTGTTACCGGAGTTGGGATGTTTGTTTACATGAAAATGAGGAAGTGGTTTTGAAAAATGGTTAGCAGTCGCCAGTCGCCAGTTTGCAGTGTTAATCAGTGCCAACTGCCAACTCACGACTGCCTACTTTCTTCTTAACCAATTTTAATATGTAAAAACCTCGATTTGTAAAAATAAAGGAATAATTTTACCGAAAATTTAACAAACTAACTTTACTATGAAAAGAATGAAAAATGTATTTTTTGGCGCATTTGTTTTGTTGATGCCGCTGTTATTTTCAATCGAAAGCCAGGCACAGGTTAAGGGTGATGACGTTAAGGGCGTTTGGCTTAACGAAGACAAGGATGCTCATATTCAGGTGGAGAACCGTGATGGCAAGTATTTCGGAAAAATTATCTGGCTCAAGGAACCCAACGAACTCGATGGAAAAGCCAAACTTGATGAT
>CAJATL010000332.1 GCA_903944895.1 uncultured Bacteroidota bacterium | reverse complement strand
GGGTTTTCGGGGCTTGTGCTGTTTTGATCTTTGATGGCGATAGTAAAAGCTGTTCCTGCGGGTGCATCAACAAAAGGCGACGCAGTGCGGAAAGCAAAATTATCGAGTAATAAGGTGTTGTCCAACCAAACATCAACCACCGAAGCGGCTGCGTCTGCCGAGTTGTGAATTACCTGAACGCGGGCCTGGCCAAACGTTACAAACGGTAATAACATCATAAATAAAATAAATGTGCTAATTCTGAATTTTAAAGTTTTCATATCTGTAAATTTTTAAATGAATTTTTAATATTTAATTATGCTGATTAAACATCAAAACTAAAATAATGTTTAATTTAATTAAAGAAACATTAAACAAAAATATTGCGAATTCAAAGTAATATTTTTTAATAATCAGAATATCAATACTATAATAGTTTATTTACAGATAGTTGAAATTTTAAATTTAACATTATTTTAAAAATATTAAACAGAAATTAAAATCCGGCGTGAAGAATTTGAAATGTCAGGCTTCCTGACCACGCTCAAATTTAAATGTTGTTAGGTTTTTGAAAAACAACAATGAGTGAGGGGTTGGGGTCTTGATTATCTAAAATTAAGCCTTCTTTATGATGCTTTTGAAAATCTGGTTATTTCAGTGCCGGCAGCAAATATTCCCATATCAGGTTGATCTCTGCCTGCATATCGTCAGCATTTGCCGTGGTTACGATTACCGCATCTTTTTCAGGTATTACGATGATAAATTGTCCGTGTGCTCCATCAGCACGGTAAGCATTGTGGCGACACCGCCAAAGCTGATAACAATATCCCTGCATCCAGTCGCTGTCTTCGGCTTTGGTGCCGGGCTTTACCCAAACCGGGGCCTGCATGATTTTCGCTGAAGTTGCCTCCTCAAACCAGGATTCGGGTAGCAGTTGTTTCCCGTTCCATTGGCCTTTTTGTAACATAAACTGCCCCATCTTAGCCATATCTTCGGTTTTAATATACAGGCCCCATCCACCTTTATTTACACCTGAAGGACTGATTTCCCACTCTGCACCGGCAATTCCCAGCGGACGGAAAAGCCGGGGGTACAAATAATCGGTCAGTTTTTGGCCTGTTACTTTCTGCACGATGGCCGACAGCATGTAAGTTGCCATACTGTTGTAAACGAATTTAGTTCCAGGCTCATGAAGGATGGGCGTTGCCAGAAACATTTGCTCCCAGTTTACATTGTCTTTGCGGATAATATCTGTAGGATCGGTATCATGACCCACCGTCATGGTGAGTAAATCACGAATCTCCAGGTCAGCAAGGTAGGGCGAAACTTTGTCGGGCAAATCGTCAGGAAAGTAAGAAATCACCTTATCGCTTACTTTTAACCTGTTTTCGGCAACAGCAAAACCAATGGCAGTGGCCGTAAACGTTTTGCTAACCGAGTGCATGACATGGTTTTTGTGTGGAGAATGGTCGCCAAACCATTTTTCAGCGATTATTTTTCCATGCCTCAGAACCATCACACTGTGCATTTCTAATCCGCTCTTCCGGACGGCATCGAGGTAATCATTGAAAGCTTCAGCGGTGAAATCTTCTGATTCGGGCCTGCTGCGTGGAAGTCCTTTGGTAGCATCGTTGTAACTGATCAATTCGATACCTTTTTGTTTGATTAGTTCTTTTACTTTTGGGTTTGTAAAAAGATCTGTCACACCCTGGCGGTCGGCAGCGACCTCTTCGTAACCGATGTGATAAACAGCCTGCATTTCGGCATTATCATAGGCTGGATGATCAACAAAAACATAAGTTTTTCCGGCTTTAAGGCCATTCAGCATGTTAATAAATGCGGCCTCTTTATCGGCCGGCGTCTTTTGAGGACCTCCGTAACCTTCGCTAATGAGGCCATATTTTTCCTCATTATCTCCACCAACGTGCGTTAGGTTGTATTCGGCAGCAAGCCGGTTTGTAAGCTCTTCGACTTTTTTATCAAAATCGGTTGCGCCCATGTGGCCGGAAAGGTGACTGATCTGAGGAATATTCATCAAGGCCATTTCGATCTGTGCACGAAATTCGCGCTCAACCTCCTCAATAACCCATGCGTTTTCGGTAATAGCCAGTCCGGGATAATTCTTGTTGGGCCACATCATCGGCATGAAGTAGCCGTTTTTGTCTGTCAGGCTGGGGCAAAGTGTAAGCGGCCGCCATTTGATGTTGTCCCATTCGCTGGTTATCACCAGGTGCAAACCAACGTCAATGGCAGGATTTTCGCTGAGCAGTTTTGCTGCCTCCGGAAACCAGGGGGCTACCACCATAACTTCGATGGATGTTGCGATTCCGTTTTTGTAGCTTTCGATGCAGGCAGCATTGGCTGCCTGCGAAGATCCCATGTCGTCGGCCCGGACGATTAAACGAGAATTTGACATTTCCTGAGCCTGACAGGAAATGAAAGCCAGGGCAAGCAGAAAAACATACAGTGTCTTTTTCATCATCATTAATTCATTTGTTTCTCAGGTAAAAGTAACTTTTTGAGGATCGTGATCATCCGGCTTGCTCAAAATTCTTTTTGTTGGGCGCCTGTCCTGAAAAAGTATAGACACCAACCCCGGAATAGGAAGGGTAGGGAAGGGAAGCCAGCCCCGGGAAGTTCAGATGCTAAAAATCTCCGCTGCGCATTAACAAGGGGATGGCGACCCTTTTCCTGGCAGGGTCGCCATCCCTTCATGCCTCAGGGCTCGCGTCCTTCGCTTTCCATCATCCCTTTCCTTCGTTACCATGATTCCAGCTTTAAAAAAATAATTATTTTTACAATCAAATCAATAAAAATATGCCGACAAAGAAAATAAAAACCCCTGTCATACCCGGCAATACTTATCATATTTATAACAGGGGAAATAACTACCAAAATGTCTTTTTAATGGATGAAGATTATCACCTCTTTTTAAATAAAATAAAATTGTATTTGACTGATTACTGCGCAATATTTGCTTTTGCGTTACTTCCAAATCATTATCATTTGCTGCTTCGATTAAATGACGAGATGGAGGAAACCAAATTCAGTTTACAGTTTACAAAATTTATTCTTAGCTATACAAACAAAGTAAATTTCAGAGAAAGACGAAATGGAAGTTTATTCCTTAGCAATTTTAGGAGAATAAAAATAGATGACGAAAACTATCTCAGGCGATTGGTCTATTATATCAACCATAATCCCACCAAACATGGCGTTGTTGAAGACTATAGGTCATATGATTTTTGCTCCTACAAGATATTGATCTCAGAGAAGCCAACCAGTTTGAGCAGAGATGAGGTAATTTCGTGGTTTGGTGAAAGAAAAGATTTCATTGATTATCACAATTATTTGCATGATCAGGAATCTTACCATAACCTGACTTTTGAGAATGATTAATTTCAGGAAACCCTTTGGCAGGGACGCCATCCCCTCGTGCCTCAGGGCTTGGGTCCCTTCCCTTCGATCGATGGGCCGCCTGCCCAGAAAAATCCAGGTGCTGAAAAATCCTCACAGTAATTAAACAATGGGCTTGGATTTTTGGCGCTTTGGCGCTTTGTACCGTCGCCAGAATTTGTATTTGGTAAAAGATGTGTAGGCCACCAGGTTATTAAAAGCCTTAAAAGTCATCAGGAAATGGATGAAATGGTAACCAGCCCAAAGTGTCAAAAACCAGACAGCTACAGCAAAAGCATTTTCAAAAATATACGATTTCCAGTCTGTCTGATCAAAATTGAATAGCCGGAATCCGTAAAACTCCTTTAAAAGCCAGGGCGTAACAAGCGAAAGGATGATCCACCAAAAGGCGATGGTAAAAGTTTGCGCAGTTTCGATGGCGCGCTCGGGGCAGGTATTCATGCAGCGCATGCAACTTTCGCAGTTAAAAGTCCAGTAAGGCCTGCGTTTGATGGTTTTGATGGCTTTGACGGGGCATTGTTTTTCGCAAAGCCCACAGTTGGTGCAGGTGTTGCTGGCCACAAAGGTTTTTGCGATGCCAAACCTGCCCACAAAATAGTAACCAACGGCAATCGGTGCAACGGCCAGATCGAAAGGAAGCGAAAGAAAAGCCTTGTATTTACTGCCTCCGTTTAAAATGCGTCCGGCGAATTTTTTGGTAATCCGCTCACACCTTTCAAACATCGAAACAACCACTTTTTGCCTTAGCCCGGGATGTATCGAAATCCAGTTCGAGGGCAGATCCATCGGCTGCATCCCTTTTATTTTATACCCTTTTAACAGCAACACCAGGGCTGGAAAAAACTGTGCAAGCCCGCTCAACCCCGGCACAAAAAGCTTCGATAGCTTCATTCCGGCGCGGGTATTAACAATAAAAACATCGGTGTTTTTCCGGCGCGGGAATTTCCAGATGTATTTGAGCATATTGGGCGGCAGGTTAAACCCGTGGGTAGGCGCGCAAAACCCGATGAGTGTTTTCCCTTCAAGTTCGGGAATTTCGGTCTTTTCAAACCGGTCAATGTTGATCATCCGGGCATTAATCCCCATTTCCGATGCGGTTTCAATGATCCATTCGGCGGTTCGTTTTGCATTTCCGGTTCCCGAAAAATAATAGATCAGCAAATTCTTATACGCAACCGACATACAACTGTTTTAATCGTAAAGCCCAATAAATTCATAACTATTTCCGGAGGCATCCAGGAATTTGATAAAATCATCAAAAGCAAGCACCACCGTGGCAGTGTTGATGTTGGGATGGAAACTTATTCTGGTGGCCGTTTTCAGATTTTCGTCCAGAAAAAGGTGAACATGATTTCCCGTGTCGTTGATTAGCCCGAATGGCGAAACCGAGCCAGGTGTAAGGCCAAGATATTTTTGCATCCTTTCGGGAGAAGCAAACGACAGCTTGCCCTGTTTGAGCCTTTTTTCGAGATCATGAATGGCCAGATCCTGCCGGTGGTCAATAACTACCAGGTAATGGCGGTTGCCTTTATGGTTTCGGAAGAAGATATTTTTGCAATGGGTAGCTTCGATATTGCCCCAATATTTAATAGCTTCTTCGATGGTTGGCAGTGGCGGGTGTTCGTGTACTTCGTACAAAATGCCCAGCCAATCGAGTGTTTGAAAAACTTTTTTACTTATTTCGTCCATGATGCAAAATTATAAAATTACACCAAGTCTAAAATCGAAAATTATTGGATGTTCCCAACACAAAATAAATCACCGGATTTTAGCCCGTTGAAGTCTTCAAATCATGAACAATCCTAATTTTTCCTAATCACCCTCACCACATCAAGCAAAGCATCATTTATTTCGCCGTCCATGTTAATGTTCCAGTCTTCAAATTTAATAGTTAACTGGTTTTTGCCTTTGTTTAGCGGAACTTCGATGATGTTGGAATAACCCCAGTCGCTCCACTCGTTGGTGCCACGCTGCGGGAATACCCATACGCCGGAATAATTTCCGTTGGCGTAAATGCTGCGGATGCCACAGTTGTTGTCGGTGTTCCAGGGACCTGTGCCGTTGGCGTAACGGCAATCAACCAGGTAGGTTCCGCTTTCGGAAACTGCAAGATTCATTGTGATTTCCCGATTTTTACTGCTGCTGATTTCGATAAATCCGCTGCCCGAAAAATTGGAATATGGCAGGTTCGATTTGGCCGCAAAGTTTTCGACTTCAAACATTTTCTGATCTTCATCTTTACAAACCAAAATGGGTTCGCTGCTGAATGATTCGATTTTTGCGTTGTAGAGGGCAGTGAGTCTATATTCGGCAAATTCGCCGGCGTTTATTTCAAAATGATTTTCTTCGATGCTTTTGATCCATTTTCCATTTTTATAAAGGTTGTAGGCCATCGCACCTGGAATAGCCTCCCAAACCAACCTGTTTCCGTCGATTTTTACCTGCGGATTGGTAAGCGAAAACTTATTTTCGGTTAGATTAATCTTTGATGCACCAAAGTCGTTGTTTTTCATCACAATTCCTATCGTGTGGTTTCCTTCCAGGTTAGCCGGGAAGAAGGCGTCATCGCTGGTTTTGCCATCAATTGTAAAACTTTCGATCTGGTTTCCGTGGCCTTCAACGGTAATAGTCAGTTTTGACTTTCGATAATTGAAGTTTGAAAGTGTTCTTGTTCCTCCGTAAACCTTTGGAATCACCGGCTGGAAGCGGATCCCGTCAGTTTCGAAATGGATTCCCATAAAAACCCGGTGAACCATCGCCAGGTTTCCGGCCATGCTCCACAACATGCGGTCGGAGTTGATCTCGGTGCCCACATAATCGCCGTTTTGTGCCACGAAATTTTCGTAGTTGGTGAGGAATAAAGCGCCTGCCCGGTAAATGGCGGCTAAACCATGCAGCAAGGCGGCTTCGTTGCCGGTTTTGGCAGCGGCAAGGTTCCAGAACGACTGCACAAACGGCCAGATGGCGTTGTTGTGATAAGGCGGAATTCCGGGAATTTGCGGATAAATGCAGGTGGTTCCAAAAGCGGTAACCGGCGAATTTTCGATCACTGATTTTGCCCTTTCAGCATCAGCCACATCAAACAAAACGGTGAACGCTTCTCCCAAAGCTTCAAAACGCTGCGAAAGGCTCAGCGAACTCCTTCCATACAAATATTGACCGTAATAGCCTTTTCTAACCATCCAAAGATTGTTGTTTATGCCAGTTTTAATTTCGCCGGCACGTTTTAAATATTCATCATTGGGTTCGCCAAGAAGGTTTGCCATCTCAGCCAGGATCGTGTTGGCCTGGTAATGCACGGCATTGGTTCCGAGGTTTTCCGACATGTAAATATCCATGTTCGACATCCATTTTGGGTAGGTCTGTTCGCGCCAGTCGAGGAAAGAAGATTCGCCCCGGTTCATTCCGGTTTTTGGTGAACGGATGGTTTTTTCATCGGCGGCAAGCGAGTTTTTGATGACTTCAAAAGCTGTTTTCAACCAGGCTTCGTCGCCGGTTACTTTGTAAATTTCCCATGCTGCCAAAGCCCATGTTGTGCGATCCGACGAAACCGGCCATGCGCCACCGGAACCAGTGTCCTGGATAATCCTTCCACGCTTTACCTTTTTCATCAAACTGATTTTTGCCACTTCGGGTTCGTGAAAAGCAAAAGCCAGCAGGGTGCTGTAACTTACATCGCGTGTCCACACGCCGCCCCACTTTGCTCCGGTGCGCAGCGTGCTGTCGGCTTCGATGTTCAGGCGGGCTTCCTCGAGCGAAAGGTTGAAAAGAGCATCAACAATGGGTTGATCGGATTTATAGGATGGCTTCATCGAAATATCCTGCGAAAGTTGCCAGGTTTTTAACTGGTTGTCTTTTTCATCAAAGGGATTTAAGATCACTTTGATCTCGTAAATGCCATCGCCGTCAGGGTCTTTCATAGCAAACGCCATTTCGTCGAGATTTACAAAATCCCAGGTGAGCGGCTCGCTGCCTCCTGCCAGATACACGTTTTTGAAATCGGATTTGGCAATGCGTGTCCCGTCAAAAGCTTCGTAATAGCCTTTTTCGGCAAACTGCTTCAGCACTGGGTTCAAATCCAGCCTGAAAGTATATTCATAATTTACCAGTATTTTTGTTCCGGGATCGGCTGGAGTTGGGTCGTTCTTATCTCCAAACACAACTACAGGCGACTGGTGTTCATTTTCACCAATCACAACCCAATGGTCAGCCCCTGCGGGCTTTTCGTTGTCTTTTTCGTTGATGCTGAATTTGAAAGTGACCAACCGCGAATAGTTTTCGGTGGCCAGGCTCCGGTAATTTGAGACGATTTTTGTTGGTGATTCGACATGTGCGGTAAAATTTCCCTGCACCACTTTATTGGAATACACGGTAAACTCGGGCGACTGGTACAATACAACAGGTTTCTTTGTGCAACTCATCGTCGTCATAAGCAGGAGAATGATTGGAATAAACTTTTTCATGTGTTTATCAATTTTTTTTAATGCGAAAATACAAGGCTTTTGGCGGAAATCACTGAACAGCCTTAAAAACAACCATCTTCATAATTTATCTGGAAATGATTTTAACCAGGCTTGTTCCGACAGTTCCGGAAGCGGCAAATTTAATCAAACATGCCGATTCGATTTCGTCCCAGCTCCAGTAAATTTTATAAGAAATTTCATACCATCCGTCTTCAATATTTTTCGCGTTGACTTTTTTAGCTTTAACACCGTTAAAAGTAACCGACGACGGACATTGTGCAAGATAAATCCTGATGCCGAGGTTCCGGTTTTGCTGAGGATCAAAACCATTGAGTGCCTTTTCGCTTACGCTGATGTCCCATGAATCAGCGGATGAAACACATTTTATGGTCGTCCACTGGCAAATGTCTGATTTGTAATTATTGGTTTCGCCATCATCTTCATAAAGATCAAAAGAAGCGCTTTTGCCTGCTGCTGCCGGAAAAACCTCAAAAATCACCGGATAATTCTCAACCTGACCGATAAATTGCATCACCGGCATTGTTGGGATTATGGAACCTTTTTTAACAAAAACCGGAACCACATTTAAAGGCGCGTCACAGGTAATCCATTGCTTTCCGCGAAAAGCAGTTTTTTTGTCGTGATAATTAATCCATTCACCAACCGGCAGATAGACCTCTTTGGTAAGCGCATCTTTTTCGACCACAGGTGCCACCAAAAGCTCCTTTCCAAACATAAACTCACCTTCGACGTAATAGGTCTCCCGGTCGTCAGGATATTCCAAAACCAGCGCACGCATCAGCGGAAGGCCTGTATCCCAGGCATTACGGGCATAAGAATAAATGTAAGGATGGAGCTTGTACTTCAGACTGATGGCTTCGCGGCACAACTTTTCGGCTTCCGGGCCAAACGTCCAGGGCTCGACCGCATTATTTCCTTCGTGATGTGCGCGACTCAGCGGATTAAATATCCCAAACTGCATCCAGCGGACATACAATTCAGCCATAGCCTCCCGATCTTTAATATCCCCGCAATACCCCGAAATATCGGTGGTCCAGAATGGAATAAGTCCCATACCGGCAGATAATCCAAGCGGAATCTGATTGGCGAGTTTTTCCCAGCCGTTCAGAATATCGTTCCCATCGCCCGAATCACCCGACCAGCCGAAAGTATAGCGCTGCATTCCGGCATAAGCTGCACGGGTCATCTGAAATACCCGTTTGCCGGGATTTCGTTTTTCGAATTGTTCGGTTACCACTTTATCCCAGGTAAAACCGTAAACATTGTGTATTTCGTCGTGCATTCCAAGATAATGCTTCATCATGGATTTTCACGGTAAAATTTCATACGTAATATTATGAATAGGAGGCGCCCTCAAAGATTAATTTTTTACTATTGAGCCAAGGGTAATTTGTTTGCGAAAAGGATTTCAGTTTTTCGAGAACCAGGGG
>CAJATL010000331.1 GCA_903944895.1 uncultured Bacteroidota bacterium | reverse complement strand
TGCTTAAAAACAACGAATTTGAACAACAATTTGTAAACCGGTTTGCCCAGCTTCTGAATACCACCTTTCAGCCCGACACAATTTTGCCGAAAATTGCCGAATTTACCCAACTCTACGAAAAAGATATCGACCGGCATATCAACCGCTGGCAATTTCCCAGAAGCCATGAAGGCTGGCTTGGGGATATCGACTATACTTTAAATACTTTTGTGAGGGAACGACCATGCTATATGCAGGATATTATTCTCGAATTTTTCGATCTGGATGAAGATGAATTTGACTTTAATTGTCATTTCAATATTCCTGAAGCAGATCTGAATAAATTTCGTATTGCCCCAAATCCGGCATCCACATTTTTCAACATTAAAATCGAAAATCCAGGTTTTACCGAATGCCGGATCACCATCTATGACTATGTCGGTAGAAGTGTTTATCACGAAAACCTATCAACAATCAATGGTTCCATCAACAAAACAGTTGATATTTCGAGCCTGAAAAATGGAATGTACCTGGTTGTTTTATCCGAAGGCTCCAAAAGCTTTTCAAACAAGTTTATTAAATTATCCCAATAAAATGAAAAGGAATTTTTTTATAACAGTCATTTTTTTGCTGGCTCTTGCCTTGAACGTTCAAGGCGAGAATCAGGTTAAAGAATATTTCATCACCTGCAATCCTGCTGATTTTGAATACATCTATGCAAATTATTGGGAAGATATTTACATTCCGGTAACCATAACTTTTGATGGAACAACATGGAACGATGTTCAAATGCGAATCCGGGGCGATGGTTCACGCATGTTCCCCAAAAAATCGCTCAAGGTCAAATTTAGCGGTAACCCTTTTGTGACCGGAAGTTACGAGTTAAACCTCAATGCCGAGTGGGAAGACGAGAGCTATATGAGGGCTTTTTTAAGCAGCAGGGTTTTCAGACAGGCAGGGCAAACCTGTTTTGATACAGATTTTGTAAGACTTTATCTTAACGGTACATTTTTGGGGCTTTACAACAGCATACAAAATGTTGACGAGGAATTTCTGGTGGCCCACGGTTACGATCCGGACGGAAATCTTTATAAAGCCGACAAGGATGGCGCCTGCCTGAGTATTTATGATGATATTCCGAACTTCTGGACACTCGAAACCGGTTCCGGAAATAAGGAGGATCTTACCGCCTTTATCAGTGAAATCAATCAGGTAACTGATGAAGAATACCTTCAGTTTTGTCAGCAGCAGATGGATTATGACCAAATGATCAACATCATCGCCTGCAACATGATTTTGTCCAATCACAGCACCTATTATCACAACTACTTCATGTATCACCATCTAAACGGAAGTAATAAATGGGAAATGATGCCCTGGGATCTGGATAAAACCCTCTCGGTGTACGCATGGAAAAATTATACCAATTCTTCGGCGCCCTGGGTTCCGGATAATCCTTTCCTGGAAAGAGCTTTGCTCAATCCTACAATTTTTGCGGATATCCGCAGCCGGGTACAGGAAATCGGAAGCCAGATTTTGACAACAGCAAACCTGTGGCCGATGATTGATAGCCTGGTAACGGTTTTGCAGCCTTCGGTGGAGGAAGATACAACGGATAATATCGAAACCGTTCAACAATGGCTCGACAAAGTTAATATCGAAAAAAGTTATATCGCCAACTGGCTCGATCAGATTCAATGGCAATTCAATCATGTTCAATCCACTTTTACTGCTACACGGACTCCCGGTTTCTCATCACCCAATGTCACTTTTAACTGGACCCCATCCATTGATCCGGATGGCGGGGCTGTTTATTACCGGTTTTCGCTCACTACAAATGCTTTTGAACCGGAAACCACAACCAATTTCGATAATATTACCGCAACTTCTTTGTCACTTACTAATCTTGCTGAAGGTGATTATTTCTGGAAAGTAACCTCAATAAAGGGCGAACAGGAAGTTGAAGCCTTCGATTCGAAAAACCCATTACAAATCACAGTAATGGAAACTTTGCCTTGTACGATAAGCTCCGACCTGGAAATTTTCAGTACTAACTCACCTTATCTTGTAAATTGTAATGTAACTGTAGAGCCGCAGGCTAGCCTGATCATTCATGAAGGTGTTACCCTTCTTTTTGAGAATAATACTTTTTTAAAAGTTACCGGTGGCCTGGAGGTAAATGGAACAAAAGAGAATCCGGTGTATTTTAAACCATTTCTTGTGGAAGGGTCTTTCGATAGCCTTGTTTTTATAAATACTGCTCAGGATATTCATTTGAATTATTTAAACCTGATTGGCGGAGTAATTCATGCAAACACGGCGAACTTAGCTTTTGATAATTGCCAGGTGATGCTTTCAAACAAACACCTTGTCGGACAAAACGTGATTTACGGGCATTATAATGGGGAGGTTGTTATTAAAAATTCGCAATTTTATGGCAATAATACCGGGCAGGGTTTAGAACTTGCCTGGTGTGAGTCGGCTATTGTCGAGAATTGCAGTTTCAGCCTGTTAGACGACCCCATCGAATTTATTTCAATTCCTCAAGGTTATGTTCATAACAATACTTTAAGGATATCGAATGATGATGGCATCGATTTTAATGATTGCAAAAATCTTTCCATCAAAAACAATGTGATTTATGATTGTAGTGATAATGGAATTTCGATAGGTAATGAGTTTAACGGACCTTGTGAAAACATCCTGATCGAAAACAACCTGGTGGTCAACTGTGCTTATGGAATGACTGTTAAGGATGGCAGCAATGCAATTATTAACAACAACACATTTTATCAATGTGGGACCGGCTTCAAGCTTTGGGAAAAAAACCCGGGTTTAGGGGGTGGGCAGGCAGTTTTGAAAAACACAATTATTTCGGCTACAACAAATCAAGTACTTGATGTTGATGAGCATTCGCAAATCCAAATCAGTTATTCGATTTGTGATACTGAAACCCTGGAAGGATCCGGGAACCTATTTGACAACCCGCTTTTTGTTTCTCCTGCCGACAGCAATTTCCAACTGCTCGCTGCTTCTCCGTGCATCAATGCAGGCGATCCTGCAAGTCCCGCTGATCCTGACGGAACCCGCGCCGACATTGGGGCGTATTATTTTAATTTCGGGATTTACAATGTTATTTTTAACGAAATAAACTACAAATCGGCAAATGATTTTGATACCGGCGACTGGGTCGAATTGTACAACATCGACGAAAGTAATGCGGATATTTCGGGTTGGGTTTTTAAAGATTCAGATGACAATCATATTTTTGAACTTCCTGCAGGCACCATCATTCAGCCTGGCGGGTACCTGGTTTTATGCGCCGAATTACCACTTTTCAGGCAGTTGTATCCTGACCTTGAAAATGCAATCGGCGACTTTTCGTTTGGATTAAGCAGTTCAGGCGAATTGATCAGATTGTACAACCACTCGGGGGCACTGATTGATTCGGTAGTTTATGGAAACGAAAGTCCATGGCCAGCCGAACCCAGTGGTCAAGGACCAACGCTTGAACTCAAAAATCCGTTTTTGGATAATTCGCTGGGCGAAAACTGGGCTGCTTCTGAAGCTCATGGAACTCCGGGAGCTATCAACAGTTGTTTTGTAAGTAATTCGATCGTCGAAAACGAAGATGGGATTTTGGTAAATGTTTTCCCAAACCCGTCCAACGGACATTTCCAGATCGATTTTACGTGCCGGGATTCAGGCAACATTGTAATTTCGATCTTTGATTTTACGGGCAAGCTGGTGAACGAATTTTCACACGAAATAGAACTCCCGGGAATAACTTCA
>CAJATL010000330.1 GCA_903944895.1 uncultured Bacteroidota bacterium | reverse complement strand
GTTGGCACCCGAATAAACGATATTAAAATAACCCGGATTATTCGCTGTACTGTCGGTATATAAAAACACCATCTGGTCGGGCACAGCCAAACCTGTGTTTTCGTCGGTCACAGTTCCTCCCACCGTAATGGTTTGATTAGCCATGGTAAAAAGCGAAAAACACATCAAAACAATCGAAAACAGTAGATTTTTCATAATTAAATAGATGTTTATAATTTTTCAGATAAAACTTTATTTATGTCAAAAAACCTCCACTAATTAAAGACTTAAGGTGGTTTTTCCGGTTGCCCGCAGGGCGAAAATTATCCAAAAATAGTGCCACCCGGGCAAAATTTTTGGCTTTAACCAGGCTGGCTATTTGATAAATTTCAGTGTTTTGTTTATTGAGCGATCATCAGAAGTTACCTTCAGCAAATAAACCCCTTCCGGCAAATTACCGGATGGAAGGGTAAAAATGTTATCACCGGCTTTTAATGAGCCGGAGTTTTCGTGGATTTTGGTTCCAGTTGCTCCAAAAACCATAATCCTCACCGTTTGATGGCGCGATGATTTGATGGTCAGGTTAAGAATATCTTTAACCGGATTTGGCGAAATCATGATTTGCAGGTCGCCGTTATCTGGTTGGGCTATGCCTGTAATATCGGTGTTGAACAAATTCAGTTCAAGGCCGTTAGCCGAAGGAGAACCTTCGGTTAAGGTTATTGTAACTGGTTCAGAGAAAAGCCCTGTTGATTCGGCCTGCAATATGTAAGTTCCGATTGGAAGGCTGGTAAATTCAAAACCTCCGCCTTCATCCGAAAAACAATACCTTACGGGATTTCCTTCCACATCAAATAGCAGGATTTCAGTTTCGGCGGCTGGACCGGCAGCATAAAACTTTTCGGTATGATGAATAACGGAGCCTGAAATATTTCCTGCGCCGGTTAAGGCTTCACCCATCATGATGAGATGAATGTCGGCATTGTAATGACACGAATCGGCAAGCGCAAGCATCGAACAATCCTGCCAGGTAAGGTTGTTGCCGAAGTAGGCCGGAAAAAAACCGGATACATTGGCCGAACCTGGCGTAAGCTTGACTTTGATCACATAATCGCCGGGAAGCACGTTGAGGAAATAATAGTAGCCAAGATTGGTAAACAAGCTGGTGTCGATGGATTGAATGATGTTGTTGTGATGCCGGTAAACAAAAACCTGCGCGGTATCTCCATTGTGAGCCGGGTTATTGATGGGGTAATCTCCGGCGTAAACCATGCCGCCGAAATGAAAATACTCAGGCGAACTAAACTGAAGAATTTTCGTGTCGGTGCAATCGTCGCCCCATGGGTTCAAAGTTGTAATGGTCAGGTTGACCTGATAATCGCCAAAATCATCAAACTGATGTTGTGGATTTTGTTCTGTTGAAGTATTTCCATCGCCAAAATCCCAAAGCCATGAATCTGGTTCCCCGGTTGACTGATCGTAAAAATGAAACAAATTTGGTTTATTAACCCCTGAATCGGGAAGTGCAACAAAGTTTGCGTGGCATTCGGGTGCTGAAACGTACACTTCGACTTGTTTTGTAATCGAATGGGAGCAGTAAATCAGCGAATCGGTATTTTGGATAGATAGGCTTACCTGATAAATTCCGGTATCGGCAAAAACATGTACCGGATTTTGAATGGTGGAGGTGTTTCCGTCTCCAAAATTCCAAAACCATTCCGTCATGATACCTGATGAAAGATCAGTAAACTGAACAGTAAGCGGCAGGTTGGCGAAAGTATTAAAAGCGAAATCTGCCTGGCAAAGTTCAGGAATAGCGATCACAATATCCGAACAGAAAACATCCTCGCAGTTGCCCCAGAAATTTGTCACTGTAAGGCAAACACTGTAAGAACCTTCACTACCGAAAGTGTGCGCCGGATTTTGAAGTGTGGAAGTGTTTCCATCGCCAAAATCCCAAAACCATCCAACAAGATTTCCTGTAGATTGATCAGTAAACTGAAATGAAAACGGGTCGTTTGCCGAAGGTAAAAAAGTAAAACCGGCTTCACAATCAGGGTCATAATTTACCCCGACAGTTTTACAAATCTCGTCGGTATAATTAAAGTTGAAATCCAGCACATGCAGACATACATTGTAAATTCCACCAGTGGTGTAGGTATGAAGCGGGTTTTGCTCCATCGCCAAATTTCCATCGCCAAAATCCCAGAGCCGGAAGCCAACAGTTCCCGACGAAGCATCTGTAAACTGAACCGAAAGCGGGTCTTCAGGTGCTATCGTATAGTCGAAATCGGCCTGGCACGGAAATTCACCGGTTACCATAACGCCGTAACAAGTCCGGTCTTCACATGAGCCTGAACTGTCAGAAATGGAAAGACAAACCAGGTAAAAACCCTCTTCGGTAAAAGTATGCTCAGGATTTTGATCGGATGAGGAATTTCCGTCGCCAAAATCCCAATACCAGGTGTTGGCATCACCCATCGAAATATCAGAAAAACTATATTTAAAGGGATCATCCGGACTTTGCAGATAGACAAATTCTGCTGTGCAATCCGGGGTTGTCCCTACATAAATTATTTTACAAAATTCATCATAGCAGCTTCCATCCTCATTGGTGACGGTGAGGCAAACCTCGAATTCCCCGTTTTGATAATAGCTGTGAACGGGATTCGGCAGATTTGTCGATTTTCCATCACCAAAATCCCATAACCGGTTTTCAACATTTCCAACCGATAAATCAACAAACTGGTAAGTGTATGGCTGCGCCGAAATTTCGACATGGTTAAAGTAGGCCGAACAGGGCATTTGCTGTGAAATCATAACCGACTGGCAGTAGGTGTCGCTGCAGCCGGTGGTTTCGCTGTAAATGGCCAGGCAAACATGATAAACACCGTCCTGAGCGAAAACATGAACAGGATTTTGTTCATCGGAATAGGTGCTGTCGCCGAAACTCCACTGCCAACTGGTAGGCCCGCCGGTTGAAACATCGATAAACTGCCGGGTAAATGGATTTGTTGAGTCGTTTAAACTAAAAAACATGGCCTGGCATTCGTTGTTTAAACCGGTTGTAACTTCGGTACAAAAAACATCGCTGCAGGTTCCGCTGAAATCGATCACGGTAAGGCAAACTTCATAAACTCCTTCATCCGGAAACGAATGAATCGGGTTTTGATTGGTGCTGCCCGTGCCATCACCAAAATCCCATTGCCAGTCCGAAATATCTCCCTGCGAAAGGTCCCAGAACTGAACGGTGTTTGGTGCACCGAAATGTTCGAGCCAGGTAAACATTGCCGAACACAAGGCATCGCTTTTTACCGAAATATTCTCACAAAACACATCCGAACAGTTTCCGTTACTTCCACTAACCGTAAGGCAGATCGTATAATTCCCGTCTTCATAATACTGATGAACCGGATTTGGTTTATCCGAAAAATTCCCGTCACCAAAATCCCAATACCAGTTTTGAATGTCGCCGATGGAAGTTTCTTTAAAAATAACATTACCTGCCCGTTTTGGATCGTTGAGATACAAAAAATCGGAGCGGCAATAAGTGAGTTGTGGATTATAGCAAATTACAAAACTCGTGGTCAGGTTTGTCAGATTGATGCCGAAGGCCAGGGAATGTGTGATAAACTGGCCGTTGCAGTCAATGGTCGAAACATCAATAATGCCTTTTGAGTAAGGCATTTCGATGGTTTGGCTGAAGTAGCCGTAATTGTCGGTAAGAAGTTTCTGAAAATAAACAAAAGGCGGATTGTTGCTCCGTGCCTTGAGTGTAATTAATTGTCCGTTGGCTGGCAAGCCGGTATTTTCGTCGAAAACAAAACCTGTAACCGTAACAGTAACTGGTTTTGCCCAAAGAATTCCAGTAAACACAAACAACAGCAATAGTAAAAATAGTCCTCTCATTCCAGGGTAAAATTTTAGTTTGATCAGAAATTATAAAAAATGCCACCTCTTATTCCGATTCCGTAAGGATTTTTAAGCGAAGAACCCTGAACCTCATAAACCGACCGGAGGTAATACCGGTAAGTTGGTTCAACCATAATCCCGAATTTTTCGGTAGGTTGAAATTGAAGCAACAGGCTCACCAGAATCTGGATGCTTGTATTCATCCGCGTAGGCGTGTAGTTGTCGATATTTTGAACTGTGGCGTTGGGATTATAGTAATTTAAAGTTGGTTCTATCCGGTTAAGCAGAAACGAAAAACTCGGCCCCGTTTTGATGTATGCCGAAAAAAGGCCTCTTTCGTAAGCTTTGTAACCAATCATGAAAGGAAATTGCAAATAAGTGTACTGATTTTGGGTTTGCTGGAGGGCCTGATGTGGCACCGAATCCCAGACAGCCACGGGAACCGTATTAAAAATGATCGAGTCCGGATTTTCAGGATCAATGGTGAAGGAGCCGATGTCGTTGTAATAACCGGTGCTGTCGAAAGTTTCCATGTGAACCATGTAATCCCCTAAATCGTACGAATAACATAATTCGAAACCACCCTGCAGCAAATAGTTTAGCCTGCTGTAATTTACAGCTACACCGCCGATGTAGTTTTGCTCGCGCGATGTCGAGGCAGTTCTTTCGTATTCGGTCATTTCGGGGGCAAAATAGGTTGCAAGCGAAATAATATGGTTGCTGCCATGATATTTCGACGAATTAAGTTTTTCGTAGTCGCGCTTTGGTGGTTTGTATTTTCCTTTAAAAAACTGCCCAAGACTAAAAGAGAGTGAGTGCATTTTCTGAATTTTCCCGGTGCTTCTTTCATAATTGCTTACAACTTCATTCCCGGTGAGAACCAGGCCTTCACCGGAGTTTGATATTTCGTCCATACCTGATGCACTATTTTCAGGATTGATGAGGCTTTTACGCTTTTCGAGCTGGCTGATTTCGAGTGCTTCACGCCGTTGCTCAGGCAGAATATTTTCGTCCGATGAAAATGCAGGTTGCTGAAGGCCTTCATTGGTTTTTAATTCCCCTGTACTTAGGGCTACAGCAATGGCAGCAGCAGATTCGGTCACCACATTTCCGGAAACCGGATTATCCGGCAGTTTTGATGTTGCTGTATTATTTTGAAATCCTACACCTGCATTATTTGCTTTCTGATCTTGCCGGGCCATGGATGATGGATTTTGCGATATGCCTACAGCCGATGATTTTTCTCCATCAACAACAACAGTGTTTTTATCTGTACGATTATCTTGAAAAGCGTTATTTTCCGATGGTTTCGTTTCGGAGGCGGAAGCGTTTATTCCGGTGTTTTCATTAACCAAACCTGGCTGAGATGAAGTTTTTGGTGCATCATCAACAATCGTTTTTTCTGAAATCGTTGTTGAAGGAATATTTTCGGGAGCTGTTTCCGAAAAATTGTAAATCATCATTGTTGCAGCCAAAATTCCTGCCGCAGCCATTCCTGCCCATCCTGTGGGAAAATTGATGAAGTTAAAACGGGCAACTTCCTTCCATAAAAGCCTCCCCGAAATCCTTCGCCAGAGGCCCGCTGAGGGTTGTTCAGTAGCTCCTTCCAAAGCTTTCCTGAAAATGTCGTCTATTTTATTGTATTCTGAGTCCATTGTTTACTATTCAATTTTTTGGATTACCGGTATTTTTGATAATCCGGGATGTTAAAAGCCTGCGTGCTTTTGAGAGTTGCGATTTTGATGTATTTACCGAAACCCCGAGCATTTCTGCAATCTCTTTATGTGTGTACTGATCAAAAACATACAGGTTAAAAACCATTTTGTAACCTGCCGGAAGCTGCTGAATCATTTCCATCAGTTTGCCTGTTGATATTTTGATCTTATTTTCCTCATTTTGTTCGATCTCTTCAACCAAATGTGTTTCTTCGATATCGTCGATGTCACTGTGAAACTGATGTTTTAATGTTTGCTTATTATGTGTTATCGCGGTATTTATCATAATTCGTTTCATCCAGCCTTCAAAAGAACCTTCGCTCCTGAAATTCCCGATATTCAAAAAAACTTTAATAAATCCTTCCTGCAAAATGTCTTCCGCTTCTTCGCGGCTTCGGGCATAACGCATGCACAATGCCAGCAAAGCCGGTGCAAATTTTTTGTAAAGCTTGTTTTGGGCATCTCTCTTACCTTTTTTACAATCTTCAATTATCAACTGGTCTGCATCCGACATTTTTTAGTTATTTAATTGACTACAAACTGATAAAATGGTTGCCTGACTTATCGTGATATTTGCGAAATGCTCCACTAATGAAATGAATTTAAGATTTTTAACAGGTGCAAATTTAAAATAATTTTGAAGCTGGAAAACAGATTTACGTTTTAAAACCTGCTAAAAGGATTATTTGGGATTTTTTTTGAGAAATCCAGATGTTTCTCAAAACATTATCTTTGCCGCCCGGAATAATTTTCGGTGATGTTTATTTCATGATATTCATTTGAATGGTTCATTTTTTCTGATCACATCAAACTTTAAAGCTTTATGAAAAAACTTACTTTTTCGCTTTTCAACGTGTTGTTGATTTTTCTGTTTCTTAATACCTCTTTTGCCCAGGAAAGACAGGTGGTTATTCAAAACGGAAAAGAAATGATCTTCGTTGATGGGCTGCCCTTGTTAACAAAGGAAGATTCCATTTTCCAGGCTTCTCTGCCGGTATTGATGCTTCCCGAAAGTTTAAGAAACCGTAATTTGCCGGTAAATGTTGATAATTCACTGCTTCCATATTTCAGGCCTATTTTTCAGCAATCCAGCATGGAGTGCGGTCAGGCCAGTGGCGTAGGCTATTCGTTTACTTACGAAATCAACCGGTTAAGAGATTTACCTGCAGATGTTATCGAAAATCAATATCCAACGCATTTTGTTTTTAACTGGAGTAACCAGGGGGCTGGTTCAGCCTGTGCATTTTTCGATAGCTGGAACATCGTTCGTGAGGTTGGAACCCCCAACGTAGTCGATTATGGCGGAACGATGAATTACGGAGGCACTTCCCGCTGGATGAGCGGCTACGATAAATATTATAACGCCATGAAAAACCGGATGTGGGAATTTTTTTCAATCTCGTTAAAAGATGAAGAAGGACTTACCACACTTAAAAACTGGATCGACAACCATCTTAATGGTTCGGCAACCGGTGGGGTAGGAAATATTTACTGCTCTGTCCCTTCTGCAAGTCAGCAACTGCCCGCCGGCACTCCGGAAGCAGGTAAATATGTGGCCACTTCGTTGAGCAATTACGCCAATCACGCCCTTTGTGTGGTTGGCTATCACGATTCGATTTGCTGGGATTACAATAACGACGGCCAATATACCAATGACGAGGATATTAACAACGATGGAATAGTCGATTTCAGAGATTGGGAAATCGGGGGAGTAAAACTTGCCAATAGTTACTATCCTTTCAGTTGGGGTAACAATGGTTTTGCTTATCTCACCTACAATGCGCTTTGCCGCTCGCTGGTGCAGGGAGGCGTCTGGAATCAGTGTGTTAGTGTGATGCAGGCAAAAGAAAACACCGATCCTCAGCTTACTTTTAAAATTACCTTAACGCACAATTCCAGAAATAAAATCAAAGTAATGGCGGGCGTTTCATCAGAGCTAAATGCTACTGAACCCGCTTTTGTGATGGATTTTCCAATCTTAAACTACCAGGGTGGTGATTTGTACATGCAGGGTGGAGGATCAGTATCCGACAAAACCCTTGAATTTGGTTTAGATGTCACCGCTTTGCTGGCTCATATTGAAGTTGGGCAGCCTGCAACATTTTTCCTGATGGTTGATGAAGACGACAGCGGCAATTCGGCAACCGGTTCGGTTAATTCATGGTCGGTGATGGATTATACCGGCGATTTGATCGAAACGCCCTGTTCGCTGACCAATGTTCCGCTGGTTGAAAATGGACTGACAACACTTTCGGTTGGAACTTCGGTAGCTTTTACCCTTCCGCAGGTGACAACCGAAGAACTTCCGATGGCCATAATTGATGAGCCTTACGAAAACCAAATGTATGGCGCTGAGGGCACCGAACCTTATCGCTGGTATTTGATGCAGCATTATAACAGCGATAACTCAACCGCTGTTTTCCCGCTGATTACCGATCAAACCTTAACGCCTACAAGCACCACCGCCGGCTATGCTTCACAGCAAATTGATTTTGACTTTCCATTTTACGACAAAACGTATAATAAAATATTCATCCACACCGACGGATACCTGATGTTTGAAGCCAACGAGTTTCCATGGACTTTTGTGGTCGACGAATTCAATGTTTTCAGAAACCTGCGTTGCATTTCGCCCTATATGAGTAAACCACTTGGCACTTCAGGTGGCGGTGGCATGTGGTATGAAGGTGATGCCGAAAAAGCCACTTTCAGATGGAAGGCCATCGAATACAGTTCCAACAATGAACTCAACTTTGCTGTTACGATTTATCCATCAGGAAAAATTGAATTTTTCTATGGGGATGTAACCGCCTCCGTCTGGAATAAATGGTATGCCGGCATTTCCGAGGGAAATTCGTTTAATTATGAGCTGCATGATATTTCAAACACTTACAACATCCAGCCAAACACAAAAACTACCTTCGATCCTGATTATAGTTTTACCGAAATGCAGCTCACCCGTGACGGACTATTTTACGGAACACCAACTGTACCTTATGAGGAACTAAATATCGACTTCGCCATTAAAGATGCCAACGGGATGAGAAATACAAAATCCCTTGTTTTCAGCACAGGGGTTAACGATATTGTTATCAGAAATGTAACAGTTACAGCCGGAGATGATAATATTATCGGCTACGGCGAAAATGTTAGTATAAGTTTGGAGTTGGAGAATACAACCGAAGAGGTTATTAATGCTCAAAATATACTGATATTTTCGCAGGACCAATACATCACAATAAACGATAACAACGAACCGCTTACTACCTTTCAGCCAGGTGAAGTAAAAACACTCACCAATGCTTTTATTTTCGACGTTTTCACGACTGTCCCCAACGACCACAACCTTGTGTTTACAACACAAATAACATCTGACCTCGAAAATTATAACAGTCATATTTATCTTACCGCCTTTGCTCCGGAGCTTGTTCTTGCCGGCTACCAGATCGAAGATGGCAACAATGGTGTACTGGAAGCCGGTGAAACAGCAACGATGACAATTACCGTTGCCAATAATGGTGATGCTGATGCCTACGAAGTTGTTAGTCTTCTTACCAGCACCGATCCTTACGTTACAGTCTCAACAACCGGTCCGCAGCCTTTAGGAGATCTTATCCCGGGTGCCACGGCCACAGCAGATTATACGATCAGTGCTACCGAAAATACTCCTTTTGGATATTCTGCACAGCTAATTCTGAATTTATCAGCCGATTTGGGCATTGAACAGACAACGGTAATCGAAATTAACTTTGTTGATTATTGTGACGCCTCAACAAGCACCCAGGATGAATATATCCAGAAAGTAGTTTTTTCCGAAATAAATAACTCCAGCGGCTGGCAGGGAGGTGTGTCAAATTTCACCGACATCACTGCAACACTTGCCCCGGGAGTTCCAATGCCAATGACCATCATCAACGGAACACCGTGGGCAAGCGATTATGTCAAAGTCTGGATTGACTGGAACATGAACCGGGAATTTGGCGGTGCCGGCGAAACCTATTCGCTTAACAATATTGGTGGAACCGGAGCTACTTTTGAGGGTGATATCACGGCTCCTGCAAATCAGGCTGCCGGAGAATACAGGATGCGAATCCGCATGACCTACAGCACACAACCTGAACCATGTGGTTCTGCAACTTATGGCGAAATCGAAGATTACACCGTGATTATCACCGGAATAAATGCAAACTTTACTGCTGAGATAACCACACTTTGTGAAGATGGTCAGGTTCAGTTTACCGATAACTCCACCGGAGGCCCAACTTCCTGGAGCTGGACTTTTGAAGGTGGAACCCCGGAAACCTCAACTGAACAAAACCCGCTGATAACTTATAATACAGCCGGAATTTACGACGTAACCCTTGTTGCCGGCGATGCTTCCGGAAGCAGTTCGGTTACAAAAAATGAATACGTCACTGTAAATCCGAAACCTGTTGCTGCAACAGCCATCACGGGAAGTAACCAGGGTTGCCAGGGTTATACCGAAATTTATTCCACCGAACCAATCAATTTTGCTACAGCTTATGTTTGGACAATTGATCCTGCGGTAGCTGGTTCGGTGATTCAGGATGAAAATACAATTTCTGTCGCCTGGAGCGACCTTTATGCAGGTACGGCAACCCTGAAAGTCTGTGGAGTTAATGCCTGCGGTGAAGGGGTGTGGTCGGAGGATTTTATGGTTATGGTTCAGAATTGTACCGGGATTGAAGAAGGCAACAAAAATGCTTCCATACATATTTATCCAAACCCAACTACCGGCAACTTCACTGTCGAATTTAATGCCAGCGATGTGATCAATCTCAAACTCATCAATACTTTGGGCGAAGTAGTTTACCACCTCAACAAGGCCGAAATCGATGGTTTATTTACGAAAAACATCAGTGCCAGTGGGATCAGCGAAGGCATTTATTATCTTAAAATAGAAGGAAATATATTAAACCTCACCAAAAAAATCGTGATTAAAAAATAGCACTGGTTTTTTTAGATGATAGAAAGGCTGTCGTGAGTGAATAACTCAGGACAGCCTTTTTTGATTTTTGAAAATATTCTATAAAGGAGGATAAGCCCTTTGCCAGGTAACCTGAAATAACAATAATAAATTAGCTTTGTACCAGAATAAATTTCAGAATTATGGCATCCACCGAAAACACGAAAGTTAAAATCCTGGCCATACCGCCCTTGTGCAGGTCTGAGCAATTCCGCCAATTCCATCGCACTTTTCCAATTGCGAACGCAGTGCGTTCACAATTGACGACCGGAATAAACGAACGAATTTAAAAAGTAACAAATACAGCAATCAAAAAAAATTACACCATGAGCAGCAATATTCGGAATATCTCAACTTCATTTGTTCATGATATTAAAACCATCATCGGGCAGGCACGCGCTCAGGCCTTGCGCAGTGTTGAGTTTCACCGCGTTGAAATGTACTGGAAACTAGGGGAGCGTATTTTTAATGAGGAACAGCAAGGTAAGGATCGGGCAGATTATGGAACCTTTTTAATCCGGAATCTGGCTTTGGAGATCGAGCCTGAATTTGGAGATCGAGCCTGAATTTGGAAGTGGGTTTTCGGTTCGGACTTTGGAACAATCGCGCCAGTTTTATCGCACTTTTCCAATTGCGAACGCAGTGCGTTCGCAATTGACGACCGGAATAAACGAACGAATTTAAAAAGTAACAAATACAGCAATCAAAAAAAATTACACCATGAGCAGCAATATTCGGAATATCTCAACCTCATTTGTTCAGGATATAAAAACCATCATCGGGCAGGCACGCGCTCAGGC
>CAJATL010000329.1 GCA_903944895.1 uncultured Bacteroidota bacterium | reverse complement strand
GCAAACTCCTATTTTCCATTTTGAAGGTGGTGTAAGATGTTGGTTTTTGTTAAAAGTGAGATTCCAACAAAAAAATGACCCTTCGTTTAGGCTTACCGGAAATGCAATTTCCATTGTACTTATATTCATCCAAAGACTTCATAAAATTTATGGCATCGAAACCCGAACCTTTTAAAAGGGCTTTAGCCGAAAAAAAAAGCTTATGTTCGTTTCGGCTAAAGCCCAATTTCCTGCTTTTTAATTTTCAGCAACAGCATAAATGCCAATGCTAAAATCCATTTGCTTAAAAATAAAGTTCAGCAGGGTAAGCTTTGCAGCAAATACTCTTGCTAATCCTTTACGCAACGGACAGCTTGTGCGTAAGACTTATAGGTGTTGGCATTAGTGATCACACTGGCAAAGTTGTAGCCCATAATACATCTATCTGCTGCATTTGAAGCAACCTGAGTTATAGTAAACCAGTATCCGTTATTTCCTTTCTCAAGGTAGGCATTCTGGTATCCTAATTCGCCTCCCGGGAGAGCTGTAAAACCAAATTCGTTGGTAGCCCCGGTGTTGGGTGATGTCCAATGCACTGTACCTGATTCCCTTAATTTATCACTGGCAACAGAGGCGCCTCCCACATTGGTTAAAAGTGTATTCCACTCGGCAATTGTTGGCAAATGCCAGCCGGATGGGCAAATCCCTTGTAAATTGCCTGTTGGTGCAGCACTCCATGATGTTGTATTGGTTGCTCCATTATAGTATTGTGCCATTTCGGCCCATTGGTAAAGGCCACCATAAACATCGCAGTTTGCTTCGCTGTTGGCATAACAGTATTTTTCCCTGGTGCTGTTGTCGGTCTGATTTGTTGCCCCGTCAATCCGGGTTCCCACATTCAGGTTTTGCGCCATCCAGCATTGGGTGCCAATTAACACGGCTGTGTACACTTTGCTATCGCGTGGGTCGGTAAATGAAGCAGGACAAACTAATGCAGTAGGAGTTACCGAATTAGAGGCGGCACTTGCTGCACTTGTACCTGTTGCATTGGTAGCAGTTACGCTAAAAGTGTATGCTGTACCGTTGGTAAGCCCATTTACGGTTATGGTTCCGCTGCCTGCCTGAGTCAATGTTCCGGTAATACTACCTGGTGATGAGGTGGCTGTGTAGGAAATAATTGTTGAACCGCCATTGGAAGCAGGTTGGGTAAAAGGTACAGAAGCCTGCGCATTTCCGGCTGTTGCCGTGCCAATTACTGGCGCATCAGGTACAGAGCCTGATGGAGTGCTACCGGAAAAGTTTGTCCAGGCAGTTCCATTATAAACCTGCATTTCACCATTTAGGCCACAATTGCTGCACCATATCATCAATCCCGCTACCGGGCTTGCAATAGCAACCCGTTGTGCGTATGTCATACGTGGTGGAAGTAATCCCTTGCTGGTGCTTTGTACATCGAGCATGGCCGAGCCGTTGGCACTGCTGCCATCGGTAGTTATGGCTACCTGCGCACTTAAGCTAAAACCTGCAACCATCAGAATTGCAGCAATAAATAAGTTTAGTTTGTTCATCTTAAATAATTTTAATTGTTTTAAATTCTATTTGTTTCTGTATTATTTTTTTAAAATTTGATTTTATTCGGCCAGTTTGCTTTTCCTGTAATTGCAAACCTTTTTTGCACCATAACCTGCGCCAAGTGCCAATAATACCACAAGCCCGCTGCCAATTGGGGCGCCACCGCCACCAACGGGTGTGCTGCCACCGGAAGGTGCGCCATTATTATTGTTTGGTGGAGGAGGGAACTGTGCAAATGTTGAAATTGAAAAGGCGAATATTAGCGCTGTCGTTAAACTGTAAATTAAATTTTTCATGTTTTTCATTTTTTAACGGTTAGAAACTTTAGTTGAGAAATTGGCTTCGTTGGTGGTGATATTCACTATGTAAATAGTTTGGCTAGCATGGAAAGGAATCTCATTATTCGTTTGCGAAAGTTGCCTGCTCAGCATTTGCTGACCGGTGATGCTGTAAACCTTTAGCGTAGCGTTCTGGTTGTTTGCCTGGTTGTTCAGGAAATTAACGTGCAGCACATCGTTGGTCAGGAAGCAGTTTACGGCTAATTTCGCCCCAGCTTCCGGCGTTTCGATTCCGGTAACATCTTTAAAATGAACTTTAAAAGCCTTTGCTTCCGGTGCTTGATAATCAAAAGAATATTCCGGGTTAGCGCGTAAATCCTGAAAGTAATTACGTTCGACATCTTCGAGATAAACCGGCACTTCTGCCGGGAAAGACCCGAGTTCGGCGGCCAGGATGGTATAATTTCCTGCTTTGCCTGCCTGGAAAGTAACAGGGACGATTTCGTAATCCTGTATTGCAGGAAGCGTGTTGATGGCCATCTCTCTGCCTTCGGCAAATGAATAGAGATTTGGAACATCGGGATATCCCGAAATGATTGCGGGAACATCAAAAAGCCTGTCAACCAGTGGTGTGGCTTCTCCGATAAAACGAATGGCCGTTTGTGTGGTAATGTCGTTTCCGGTTACCTTGAGCACCAGCATGATTTGCGCTTCCGTTTCTTTATAAAAGGCCTGGGTTCCCTGCGTGCGGACACTGTTGCCGAGGGTTAAGGTTCCCGAACCCGTAGCCTGGGTAAAAAAGCCTTGTCCCGAAGGGATGTATTTGGTTGTGGTGTTGCCGCCACCAGCGCCTTCGAGGTAATATTTGTAGGCACCGGTTGTTGGATCCCACAGGTAAAAGCTACCGTTAAGGTTAACCGGAATGGTCACTGCATCCCAGTCAATGGCTGATGGGTAAGGATTTCCCATGAGGTTGTAACCTGCTCCTGATTTTGCAAACGAAAATACCTGATTTCCGGTATTTGTTGTACCGGCGAAAACTTCGGTGGTGGGAGAAGCTTCAACCGACCACAACGAATAGCCTTTCATCGGCACAAGCTGGTAAGTAGTTGAGGCAACATCGGTGTAAAGGTTGGTAAGTTCGGAATGAATTTGCAGGTAATCACCTTCAAACATTCCTGAAAGCGCGTTGGTAATGGGCGAAGATACCAGGTGCCAAGATACGTTTGTACGATAGCGTTGAACATTGGCCTGCCCACCGTTATTGTATTCAACAACACCGAGGTCGATGAGCGAGGCATCACCCGCGGCACTGGATTCCAGAATCAGGTTGCCGGTGGTAATATCCAGCGTGGTTCCCGTTTCGACTTTAATGCTTGTGCCTGGGGCTACCCTCATTCCCTGTGCGGAAACAAGATAGTTCGAAAGAACAAACATCATCAGTAAAGTAATCGTTTTGCTTGTCATAAAAATTAAAGTTTAGGTTAAGAAAAAATGAGATTTATAGTATTTATTCATTTAGTTTCTGGTTTACTTTTCCTGGTGTCTTCATCAGCCTGCCGGGTTTTGGTTAAATGGCGCTCATAATTGTCATTTAATGCTTTGGCAAGGTTTTTAAAAGCTTCTGCTTTTTCATGAAGCAAAATGTTGTATTCTTCCATTTCCCTGAAAGAGTTTTCGTTGTTTTTTCCATCAACATCATCATTCATGTTTTTTATTTCTAAATGAGCCGCAAATAACGCCACCGAATTCACTTTTTCCAAATAAAACACCTGTCAAAAACCTGTCGGTGGTGCTAAAACCACCTGTCAAAAACCTGTCGGTGGTATGGTAAGAACCGGAATAACATCTACATGTGAAAATGAGCATTTTTTGAGGGTAGAAAGGGCAATCCGTGAAGGCAATGAAGGCGTCTCCAGCATTGATTTTGGTGGTGTTTTGATAAACAGGGACTGCTTAAAACAGTTAACATTCAATAAAAGAATGAGATAGGATAATGTTTTAAACAAACGCCTGCAGGTTTTTTGCGATGGGTACATAATTTCCATGCGTTACCATGGGACATCTTCAATAAGTGGGGAGTTGACTTTTGAAATCATCATTTTGTCCAAATTTAGACATGTTGGGACGATATTATGGTAGAAAAAATGGTAAAAAACACAATGCAGCCTCATAAAGGCGACATTAGAAAACACAAATGAAATGGAAACTTATGGCTTTTGTTAGAATAATATCGCCTCTCCGAGGCTCCTAAAAAGGACCTGGCATAATTTTCTACCATAATTTCGCGACTACGGCGCTAAATCGTGGCTGGGCAGCATTTGTAATACCGTCCACAACCGGTTACAAGACTTAAAAGAAATGGATTTCACAGTCAGCCTTTATTTGTAATTATCCCGCGGATCAAACCCCCCGATTCGGGGGGTTGGGGGGAAAAGGAATGTGGTTTAACCCCCCTCGGTCTCCGCCAGTTGGTAACCCCCCTCGGTCTCCGCCAGCTGGCGGAGGAAGGAAGAATCGATACTCTTGGGTTTTTGTCTGTTGGCGTGTAATTATCCCGCGGATGAAAGCCCCCCGATTCGGGGGGTTGGGGGGAAAGGGAATGTGGTTTAACACGCCCACAACTGGTTATTGCACGTAACAGGAATGAATTTCATTGTCAACCTAGTTTAAAGCGAAATTGCAAATTCCGCTTAGCCTGGGCTTTTTCAGCAAACCCTGAATAAAATTTACAGCGAAAGCAGGAAAGACGTCAGGTTGGCATCGTTTTCAAGATTCATTTTCTTGCGGATCGCGCTTCGGGAATGTTCGATGGTACCAATTCCACGATTCGTCAACAAGGCGATGTCTTTGGTGGTAAGGTTGAGCCGGAGGAAACCGCAAACTTTGAGTTCAGCCGGACTAAGTTCGGGATAAAGGTTTTGAAGTTTATCATAAAATCCTTTATGCACTTGTTCAAAACGGGTCTCAAATTCCTTCCAGGCCTCTGTCGGGAGGCTACTCTCCAGGTTTTTGAGTAAATTCTGCAATGATTCCGTTTTTTCTCTTGACAGACCAGGCAACACCTTTTTTAGCTGATCGCTTACGTCGAGAACCATTTGATTGATTTTAGCCATATTCATGGCTTTACTTGTCAGTTCCTGATCTTTAATATCCATTGACAGTTGCATTTTCTCATTTTCATCCTGAGCAAGCCGATGCTTGTAATGCTGGGTACGTCGGTAAATAATCAGCAAAATCCCAAGCAGTAAAATAATGATAACCGACATTCCAAGTCCCAGTAAAACATATCCGTTCCGGGCTTTTTGCTTTATAATATTTTTCTGTAACTGTTCAATCTGTCGGGCTGAATGTTCACTTTCATAGCGGGTTTGTAGTTCTAAAACAAACCGGTTGGTCTCACTGCCACCAATACTGTCTTTTAATGCGACAAATTTTTTGTAATAATCGAGTGCGCGCTGGTATTGTTTGTCTTTTTCGTAAGCAGTCGAAATAATTTCCCAGAATTCACTTTGTATTTCTGCCATGTCGCTACCGGCCATATCTTTTTCAGCATCCTGAAGTAATCCAAGGCTCTTGCTGATTTGTCCTTTTTCCAGATTCAACTGGCCCATATTTATTTTGTAAAGTAGCAAACCCACTTCAAAACTATTTCTTTCGCAAATAAATTTACTGCTGTCCAAATAAGCCTCTGCATCATTGTATTTCCCATCTTCAATAAATGCATTGGCTATATTCATAAATACCCTGGCAAGTTGGAAATCGTCACCTAACTTTTTTGAAAGAACAATTGATTTGTAATAATACCTGAGTGCCTCCGACGGTTTGTTTAGTTTTTTATAGGCCACAGCCAGATTGTTGTAGGTGTCATTCAGATAGCTTTCGTTTTTTTGATGTTCGTTGTAATCTTCCGATTCAAGAAGATATTTTAAGGCCTCATCATAATTTTTAAGGACGAGGTGCAAACCACCAATGTTACTAAGTACAATTCCCAGACCGAGCGTATCCTTTCGCTGCCTTTGAATGTCAGCAGCTTTCAGATACCAGTCTATTGCAGCTAATCGCTGGCCACTCAGATCAGCAATACGAGCTTTATCGTTGTAAATATCGTCGTTGTATTTGTCAATATTATTATTTTGTGCAACTCCGTATGCCAGATCAACATAATAACCTGCCGAATCGGCTTTCACAGCTTTGTAGAAAACATCTGCAATAGCAAGCGCACAAACAATGTATTCCCTGGGATTTTCATTTTTATTCGTCAAAGAGAATGATGCTCTCAGGCATTTTAACGCCGGACTATTGTGATCATGTGCAGTTAATAATATTCCTGTCTTGTAAAGCACCAGACTTGCCTTTGAAGGATAATCCGACGACACTTTTCCAATAAAACGGTAAATCATCAAATTCGAAGAATCTTTGTTAACAGGAGGATTATTTTCGAAATATTGTAAGTAATTATTCGCAAGTGTATCAGGATTAACAGTTTGAGAGAAAACGATCCCAAACGGAAGATATAGTAACATCAGGAAAAAAAGTCTTTTACAAGTTTTCATTTTCAATTCTATAGTTATAATTTGAACTGCTAAGATAGATAAATGAGTTATCCAAAACCAAGATTCAGGAATATTTCAGATCCTGGATATTGATGTTTTAAGTGGTATGTGCTTGAATGGAAGCTCCCTGATTTAAATAAATGACAAAAAAACTTCAGAAGTTCCTCAAAAAACAGGACAGTTTATTGAATCACCAATCTTATGATGATTACGTTTTCGACGTTTTCAAACTTCAACACATAAACTCCTGGTTGCAAATCCTGAATGTTTTAAATAGTCTTGTTGGTCGGGATGGTTAAGGTTTTTACAATTTTTCCCTCAGCCCAAATCTGATTGAGGGTGAATCCTGTCAACAGGCTGGCGGATCATTTCTTTTTCTCCATGTAATCCGTTGCTCAGTGGTAAAACTTTCTTTAGTTTTCATTCCTGTTAGCTTAGAGCTACCTTAGAGGATAATTAGAGGATAAAGACGCTTACCGGATACAAAAAAAGCGACGATTCCGTCGCTTTTTTTGTATCAATTCCCAGCTCGGCAGCATTACAAATTCCGTCCACAAACCGGATTACATCAATGAATACGAATGAATTTCATTGCAAGCCTTTTTTAAGTGGTCCACCAGTTGGCGGGCCGCATAGCCCGTGGATTTTTAAAATAAAGGGTTTCAGTGCGATTTAATCATTTTCATCGGTCAGCAGTGAATTCGAATAGAAACGCTTATGATGATAAAAAAAACCTAACATTCCGCCAACTTGCGAGATGTTAGGTTTCCCTATCATAAAAACAATCCTTATTTTGCAATCACCAGCTTCCGGGTTTGATAAAACCCGCTGCCACTCCATTTTATCAGGTAAATCCCGGCTTCCAGCGATGAAACATCCACAGGAAAAACATATTCGCCGGGAAAAATATTCCCTGTCGGAATTTCTTTCACAAGTTTTCCAAAAGCATCATAAATGGTGATGTTTCCTGAAATTGATGATGTTGATTTGAACTTAACATTGACCGTTTTGCCAGCAGGATTGGGGTAAACTTCAAATGAATGATTTTCCTGACTGGGGTTATCTTCGATTCCCAAAGTATAGGTGGAATAGTAAAACTCGATTTTGTGAACTTCGTAACCCCAAAACAAGTCATTTCCAAAAAGATTAATGCCAATTGCGCCATCAGCCGGAACCCAGGCATCATACCAGTCATAATAAGTGGCGAGTACCTTCTCGTTATCGTAATCATACTGAAACTCATATTTTGAGTCGTTTAGCCAGTTGTTGTTTCCCGTGTCCCAGCTTTGCACGATTGCAGAAAGCATGTTATCGGAATTATCCCATGTATAACTAAAATTTTCATAGTCACCCCAGGAGCTGGTTTCGGTATTCCAAAGTTGTCTGACTTCAGTGAGCCTATTTCCGGAGGCATCATAAGTAAAAACAATGTACCATGCATTAATCCAGACACTACCTGGGACATCCCAAAACTGAGTAGTCGCGGTGGCCATATTTCCGGTGGCATGATAGGTGTTAATGCCTTGTGAGTTTTTTACCCAGGTGCTTTCTTCAACGTCCCAAAATTCTATGATATGATTTAGCAGGTTTTCCGAAACATCGTATGTTAAGCTTAATTTCACAGCATTTACCCAGGTATTTGTGCTGGTTTCCCATTCTTGATGAATTTCTGAAAGCCTTTTCCCTGCTTCATTGTAGGTGTAATCGCCCCTGAAATTGTTTTTCCAGTCATTGCTGCCATCATCCCAGAACTGAGAAAGTGCCGAAAGCATATTTCCTGAATCATCATAAACCAGGATGTCTTTTTGTGAATTTTTCCATGCAGTGATACCCTGATCCCACAACTGATAAATACGTGAAAGCATATTCCCGGATGCATCGTAGGTGTAGTCAGCTTTTACATAGTCAACCCAGGCAGAGTTTCCATCACTCCAGGTTTGAAGAAGAATGACAGTCAGATTTGTGGAGGCATCGTAGGAATAGGAGTTTTTTGAAGAATTCCTCCATTGATTGCTTCCCGGCAACCATTCCTGGGTTATATCGGTGAGTATTTTTCCGGAAGCATCCCGGGTTGCGAATTCTCTTAAAAAATTGCCGGACGTTTTAATGAAATAAATGCTGTCGTAATCGTAAACAACCTCGTCGGAGTTTTTCAGGCTTTTAAGAGGATTATTCCAGACAATCCGATCGGCAATATTTTGTCTGTTTTCGGTGTTGGGTGGGAAGAATTTTTCAAAATCCTTTCGGCCATCATTAGCATTGAAGGCTTTTAAGCCAGCATTCATCAATTCATCGTGAAGCATCTGAGCCCTGTTTATTGGCCCGGATTGTGCATGTGCAAGGATGTTTGTTAAAAGTGCTGCGAAAATCAGCAGCAGCGAAAGGGAATGTTTTCTTTTCATAATCAGATTTTTTATGCGATTTAAAAATTAAGGTTAGAAATTACTGTTAAAAAAAATCAGCAAATACTTAACAACTATCAATCCATAAAATAAAAACCCGGCAAACCATCAAATTATTGGCCACCAGGTTTTTGAGCATAAACAATATCTGTTTTATTTTGCAATCATTAGTTTCCGGGTTTGATAAAAACCGCCACCACTCAATTTTATCAGGTAAATCCCGGCTTCCAGCAATGAAACATCCACAGGAAAAACAGATTCGCCGGGAAAAATATTCCCTGTCGGAATTTCTTTCACAAGTTTTCCAAAAGCATCGTAAATGCTGATGTTTCCTGAAATTGACGAACTTGAACGGAACTTTACGTTGACGGTTTTTCCGGCAGGATTGGGGTAAATGGTAAACGCATTTTTTTCAGAACCTGCATCATCACCAATCGCCGAAATACCTGTGGAGTAGTAAAACTCGATTTTGCTGGTTTCGTAAATATTATAAAAGTAGTTGTCAAAAATCGAAATGTAGATGTTCGCATCAGCCGGAAACCAGTCATCATCCCATTCATAATAAAAACCAACCACATTTTTTGCTTCATAATCGTACTGGTACTCAAATTTTGAGGTGTTTACCCAAACATTATGATTTTGTTCCCACATCTTAAGCACCGATGAAAGTTCATTCCCGGATTCGTCATAAGCGGTGTTACTTTTTGAGTAAAATGTCCAGGTGCTGGTGGGCCTTTCCCAAAACTGAATAAACGACGAAAGCATCTTTCCGGATTCGTTCCAGGTATAGTCTCCTTTTCCGTCGTTTACCCACACAGCAATGCCAGCATCCCAGTATTGGTTAAGCTGGTTGAGTATATTCCCGGATTCATCGTTGGTGAAATTACTTTTTAATCTGTTTACCAAAGCATTGTTTTCAGTATCCGGTAACTGGATGATCTCGGTGAGCATGTATCCGGAAGCATCGTAAGAAAACGTGTATTTCGCCACGTTTTGCCAGGCATTGCTTTCAATGTCCCATTCTTCAAAGAGATATGAATGTAAATTCCCTGATTCATCATAAGTATAGGTGTCTCTTATGTGGTTTATCCAGTCGTTGTTGGTAATACCCCAATCCTGCGATAACATCAAAAGCTGTTGCCCGAATGAATTGTAGGTGAACGAGTATTTTCTGGAGTAAATCCATTTGTTGCTGCTGGTTTCCCAGACTTCTGCAATATAGGAAATGATGAATCCAAAGTTATCGTAGGTGTAGTTGCCTCTGGCCACATTTACCCAGTTATTGTTTTCGGTACTCCATTCCTGTCCGAGTTCAGTGATCCTGTTCCCATTGTCATCATGGGTAAACCGGTATTTCAAAACATTTAGCCATTGATTTCCTTCAATATCCCAATCCTGAAGAAGTACTGAAAGCTGATACCCGGAGGCATCGTAAGTGTTTATGCGGATTTGTGAATTTTGCCAATTGTTATTAACGGTATCCCAAACCTGCTTCAATTCCGACAGGACATTCCCGCTGCCATCGCGTAACGACGACATTTTTGTGATTTCGCCGGTAGTTGTGTAAAGGAAAACGCTGTCATAAAAATAAGCAAGCTCGTCGGTGTTGGCTTTGCTGTTTTGAAAATCAGCAGGCGTAAAATGGCTGGCTTGGATAAGCGGTCTGTCTGGAATTTTGAGGTTTAAAGGCGTAATGCTGTGTTTTGGAACTTGCCTGTTTTCGATTAAACGATCAATAATCAAAGGGCTTTTCGCTGAGAATTTTGTACCGTTAAATTGTTCGGAATGTTTCTGTGCAAAAAGATTTGAAAAAAGCGTGAAAATCAGCAACAGCGAAAGGATCAGGTGTTTTTTCATAATCAGATTTTTTGTACAATTTTAAATTGTAGTGAAATACTTCAGAAAGTGATTTGATTCAGTTGCAAAGGTAGTTAATAAGCTTGCGGCTCAACATGTTTTTTTGGAAACCTAAACCACAATGAACTTCATCCGGATACGCCGATCCTCGTTTTTCCATTAAATGACCAATTGGTTGTTTTTGTTGACGTTGAATAAAATAAAGATATTTCAATTGTCGGGTGTATCCTCAAAATCCTCTAAAAAATCAAACAAAAACCGTTCATCGTAGTCTATTTCGAATTTTTTGAGGAATTGGATGTATTCATCACGAAAGGTAACCTTTTTATGATGCTGCTCCTGATTAAGAATATATTGGTAAAGCTCATCAATTTGTGACCTTCCATAGCTAAATCCACCATAGCCTTCCTGCCAGGCAAATGTGCCATTGCATAATTTTTCTTTGTTGATAAAAAGGGTTGAACTTCTTTTTATATCCTGGACAGTATCCGAAATCGATTTCGATGGGTTTAATCCAATGAAGATGTGAACATGGTTTGATACGCCATTGACAATGATTGATTTGTGTTTCATTTCGGTGATGGTCCCACTCATGTATTCGAAAACTCTTTTACGGATGTTTTTATGCAGCACAGCATCGTGGAATTTTGGCGCAAATACAAGTTGCACGTACAATTGGGTAAATGTTCCGGGTTTCATAGTTTTTTTGTTTATCCCCTACGGAGAATTTATTACGATTTTTTTTGATCTGCTACAATACTTTAACCGCTACGCGGTAAAAAAAAGCGATTCAAAATTAATAATTCTAAACCAAAATTAAGTTTTTAGTATCCGGAATTTGCCCGTAGGGCATAAAGTATTGTAGAAAAAATTTCAGTACTGACCGGTTAAAATTTCAACAAAAAAAGGGGCTATAGCCATTAGGTTTCGCCCCAATGTTGTAAGTTTGTTTTGCAAAAAATAACTTCAACATGGGCAAAGATACAACAAAGAATTTAGTCGGTCAGCCGAT
>CAJATL010000328.1 GCA_903944895.1 uncultured Bacteroidota bacterium | reverse complement strand
GTTGACAATCGCTGATTGTCCACCAGAAATATAAACCCCATCAGCATTTGGGAAACTGGTATTAAATTCAGCGATAAGCTCGGTTTCGGTTTGTGAGGAAGAATTGTAGCTTCTGAACGAAATGATTTCACCTGCCTCTCCCCCATCTTTACCATCGGTAAAAGCATCGTTTCCGTAAACGCTAAGCAGGTAGCTATCCCCGCTCCCATCAACTTCGGTATAACCGATGCAGTTTCCAAAACTATCGAAAGCGCCGATAAATGAAGCATTTTCAAGCTTATTCACTGCCTCGCTGCTGATGGCTACAAAATGAACATCTCCGGTACGATCAAGTGCCCATGGGCCATTCATTTCAGGTTCTGTGCTATTGTTCATTATTCCGGTTTTCAATCCTGAATAGGCAGGATAAGTGAGCGTTACAGCCTTGTTAAAACTGGCAATATAGCCTTTTCCCGGTTCGAGGGTGGTCAGACTGAAAATCTCTCCCTGCGGCCAGTAGAGCGCGTTTGTCTTAACATCGTACATAAAAAGGATGTCATTCAGCGGATCCGCAAAAACCGAAGTTATCGGGCATGCAACATTGGTGAGCACCGGGATTATATGATAACCCTGGCTTAACGAAAGGCTGCGGTTTGCGAGCGTGTCGCCACGGACTGTAAATTCCTGGGCGTTGTTCATCTTTACTTTATAACCTTTTTCAATGCTCCAGTTTCCGATGGTATTGGTGTTGTATGGTGGCCAGTAATATCCGTATTCCGACAACATCATAATCAGGTTATTGGTGCTTGTAATTTCGTTCATCATCACCGGCAAGGTTGGATTAAGTGGTGTTAGGTAGGATGAAACAGCCGACCAGCCTTGCGGGATGTTGATAATCTGAATACTCAACAAAACCTTTATAGTGGCAGTGTCCGAATATAAGAATGTCGAATCTGCCGCTCTGGCGAGGATGGTGTTTTTACCGGGCGCAAGATTAAAGTCAATCGTCCAGTTATCGCTGCCGGTGGCGGTTTGCCAGGTTCCGCTGTTTAGTTTAACCTGAACATAGCTAAGGTTTCCATCGCTATCGGAGGCCGTACCCGAAATTGTGATCGGGTTTGTGTAAACCTGGCTGCCAGTGGATGGTGCAGTTATGTCAACCTCCGGAATATGCTGCACAGTTATTTTTACCACATTTGATGCGGCTGCACCTGTCCAGTCGGTTTTGCAGGCAACCCTTGCCAACCGCCTGAACCAGGTTGTTGAAGAAAGAACACCTGGAACGTAAAATTTTGCCTCAGCATCGGTGATATCAGCAAAATCAGTCGAATCGGTTAGCGAAGCCTGCTGCCACTGGTATTCGAGCGTGCCGCCATAGTTACTGGCCTCTTCCTCGTTAACCAGGGTATCTGGTGTGCTGCCGGAGGAAATTGCCTGTTCACCGCCAATTTCACCGCCATCGGTTGGGTTGGAGCAAGTGTTCTGCGCAGTAGCCAGGCCAAAAGCTGTTTCTTCATTGTTGTCGTTTTTAGCCTTCACACGGAAATAGTAGGTTACACCGGTTGTAAGACCGGTTATAGTAATGGTGTCCCAGGCAGCAGCAGTTTGCCAGACAACGGTGGCGCCCCGTGAGCCATTTATTTGAACATATTGTGAAACAAGGGCTGAATCCTGGATGGCAAACAATACGCCTGCCGGATTGCTATTGGCGTTAACAGCCACATCAAGCGAAATGGCCGTGGGGTTGATTACTGCCGGTGGGGAAGGCACATTGGCCAATGTCCAGAAATCAACCCTGGCACCATATTTTGTCCCATCATCGGTATTGGTGGCATGCGCCCTCGCGTTATAATGTGCATTTACCGATAAACCGGTTAATGACGCAGTAAAAGCTCCAGCGACAAAAGGGCCGGGTTCTTCGCTTACATTTGTTACATCGGCCCCGCCGATTTCTTTATCGGTATTGGTATAAGGATAATAAATCACCCCTCTCTTAGTGGCATTGCCTGAGCCAACACTTACTATTGTGCCATTCCCAGTTGCAGTAGTTGCTGTGATGGCGCTTGCTGCCTGTGTAGTTACGGTAAATAGTTGTCCGCCATCAGTGATGACCCAATTTTTGGGAGGGCCTGTTAATTCACCCCGGGCTGTGGTTGCTGCGCCGGTTGAGTATTGACTGTTGCCGCCATCGAAAACAACGTTGCTTTGGACCGGTTGCGCTGCCCAGGCGGTTAAAATCGAATCGTAGTTGGCGGTAGAGAGTGTTACATTCTTGAACATCTCTTCCATGGTGGTAACGGAATTTATATCCCAACCTGTTAAACTCTGGTCGAATGCAGTAGCCCCCGAAAACATCCACGACATATCCGTTACAGTGCTGACATCCCAATCCGATATGCGCTGATTGAATGCAGAAGCTCCGGAAAATATGCCTGACATGTTTTTTACGCTGCCAACAACCCAGTCATTAATATCCTGATTAAAAGCTAATGCAGATTGAAACATGCCTTCCATCGTGGTTACACTGCTCACATCCCAGACTCCAATGGGCTGGTTAAATGCCGATGCTTCCCGAAGCATATCCTCCATGTTTGTTACACCGCTAACATCCCAGATACTGATGTCCTGATTAAATGCTGATGCCCTTTTAAACATACTCTTCATGTTTGTTGCACCACTAACATCCCAGGTACTGATGTCCTGATTAAAAACCGGCGCTTCTAAAAACGCGGCAGACATATTGGTTACATGGCCTACATCCCACAAGTTTAGGTTTGTTACGGAGGCTTTGTTGTTCAGATAGAAGCAATATGACAAATCGGTAACCGCAGGGGGTAGCGTATCGGGAACCGCCGAAAGATTATCGGCATCGGCAAATGCGCCCGAAAGGGAAGTTAAACCCACGCTTCCAAAATCAACCACTTCGGTAAGATACTCTGCTCCGTCCCAACCTTTATCATCTTCGTCATCATAATAACCAAACTGTGTTAAACTTCCGTTAATGCTCACGGTGTAAGTTCCGGCTGTGGCAAAAGTGTGCCACTGGGTGCCTTCGGTGGTGAATGTTTCGATAGGGTCACCATCGCCCCAGTCCACTGTGCAATTTACGGTTCCAAAAAGCGGTAGGTCAATGCCTCGGTCATCGTCAGTGGTGGTGAATTTGAGTTGCATGGGTTGGTCGGGTGCATCGGGCATCCACTGGAATGCAGGATAACCATCGTTGACACCAGATGAGATTTCCCAAATGGTTGTAAAATCCCATCCTGTGAAAGTGGTCTCTGCTTTCATTTCGGCAGTGTTTCTGCCGGTTACGAAATCGCCGTTACCTTCTGTAGTGCCAGATACCGTAGCGACCAATCCGTCAGTTTCAGCATCAAAAAAACTGTCTGAAATATTGCCGATAGTAGACAAATCAGCACCAACGAAACCACCAACATCTGTTGTTCCGGTGACACTTCCTGTAGAGTAACATTTTTTAATAAGAAGATTTCCTGCCATCGTCAGGTTTTCGCCAACAAATCCACCCACGCTGGCAACACCGCTTACATTGCCCCGCGAAAAACAATTATTTATTTCAGCATCGTTTACCATTTCTACCTGCCTACCAACAAAACCTCCTGCATAACTGTGATCAGAGGTAGCAGAAACATTCCCTGTACAATAACATTTGCTTACCAGGGATCCTTTGCAATTTAATCCGATAAACCCGCCGATTTCATCGTCTCCTGCAACGGTACAAGAGCTATAACTGTTCGAAATGTTCCCGTAATTTGAACCTACAAAACCACCAGCTCCTTCTTCATAGCTACTCGATGTTGTGTTTACAGAGCCTGTTGAGTAACAATTGGCAGCCGTTCCCTTGAAAAGAGCTGCCAGGCCGCCTACATATCCAACTCCGGTAAAATTTACATTTGTTACCCCAACATTATTAATTACACCTGAACTGCCCACAACGCCAAACAAACCGGCAATAGCAGCGGGGCTGTTGATAAATAACCCTTCAATTTTTTGGTTTTGCCCATCATAATTTGCCTGAAAGTTTGTGGTTCCATTTCCGATGGGTGAAAAACCCGCTCCAGAATTCCACGAAGTGGTTGCCGAGGCATCAATATCGGCAGTTTGGATAAAGTACGTTCCGCTTACCCAGCCTGAAGAGTTTTGAGTTACCCAATATAAATTATTGAGTGTTGCGATCTGGTAGGGGTCGCCACTTGTACCTATACCTGAGGGAGCTGTAGCAGTTTGCGCCCAGGCGCACCACCCTACAATTAAGAATGCTAATAAAAGCATCCATTTTTTAAGAATTAAATTTTTCATAGACATTAATTTTAAATTAGTAAAAAGATCGAAAAAAAAACTGCTGCAAAGATACATGGCAGTAAGGCGGCAGGCAAATTCTGAAGGGGTACAAAAGGGGTACAAAGGGGGTACAAAAGGGGTACAAAGAGGGTTGTCCCCGATAGCTATCGGGGTTGTCGGGTTGTTGTTGGGGTTAGGTTTGACGCTGTCAGGTCTGCCAACCGGCGGACGCTGACAGGTCAGCGGTTCCAAAAACCTGTCAGCGTCGTAAGACCTGACAGCGTTTTAGTATCTCCGGCCTTTAACTGGAATGAATTTCATATTCATTCTCCGACGTATCTTTAAGTACATTTCCAATGTACCTTCAAGTACATTTCAGATGTACCTTCGAGTACATTTCAGATGTACCTTCGAGTACATTTCAGATGTACCTTCGAGTACATTTCAGATGTACCTTCGAGTACATTTCAGATGTACCTTCGAGTACATTTCCGATGTACCTTCGAGTACATTTCCGATGTACCCCGCCCCGGCTGGGCGGCATTTGTAATGCCGTCCAAATTTTCGACGCTGTCAGGTGCTGCGTACGCTGACAGGTGTGCAGACAACCAGATTATAACAATGAATGGAAATCATTTTCAAAGTCATCCATTATTAAAGCGGGATTGCAAATTCAGCTTATCCGGGGGAAGGTTCGTGACTCAAAAGTGGCATTTCAAATGCTGCTTAGACTTGGTTTCGCCGTGTGTTAGGTTATAATCTGGTGATAAAGCCCGGCATTGGTGGCGAAGGCGGCATCACGGATTTGTTGTTTGAGGAGGTTGATATTTCCGGAATCGCCGGGAATTTCCTCCAACACCTGCAATATATCCGAAACCTGGTGGACTTCAAGATTATTCAGACGGTCGAAAAATGGTCTCAGCATGGCTTTTTGCTCAGCCGTTAAAACGATTTCGGAGGTTTCATTTTCTGATGCTGTTGTTTGCACGGGATTTATATTCCCGGCAAGGTCTAAGGTGAAAACAACTCCGTCCGGCTGATTTCTGACTATTATATTTCCGCCATGGGCTTCAACAGCCATTTTACAAAAGGTAAGTCCAAGACCGGTGGTGCGGTACGAACTGCTGTCGCTTGTTTCGAACTGCCAGTATTTGTCGAATATAAATGGCAAAGCTTCTTCGGGTATGGGGTCGCCATAGTTTTTAAAGCTAACCTGTATAATATCACTGCCGGTTTTTTCGGCGAAAACATCTATGCTCCGGTTTTGAGGTGAAAAGCGGATGGCATTCGAGAGCAGGTTGTCAAATACGCGTATCATAACCTCTTTATCGGCCTGCACCAGATAATCGTCGAAATGCAGGCTCAGTTTAAGGTTTTTCTCCCTCAAAGCGGGTTCCTGCCCTGTTTTCACTTCCTCAAACATTCCCAGCAGCGAGTGAATTTCCTTGTTGAGCCGGAATCCGGTATTCTCGTATTTTTCGACATCGAGCATGTTTGTGATGAGTCTGAGCATCTTCCTGGCCGATTGGTTCACCAGCAGGTTGTTTGTTTTGAGCATGATCTGACTGAGTGGGTTTTTTAAATCGTGCACCAGCGCATGAGTGAGCGATTCTTTAAAGCGGTCGAGTTTTTCCAGTCGTTCGTATTGTTGGGTGATTTCTTCGGCTTGCACCTGAATTTCTTCCTTTTGCGAAGCCAGCTCAATGTTTTTCGTTTGCAGTTGCTGTGTTCGTTCCGAAACGATTTTTTCGAGTTGCTGCTTTTCCTTTACCAGTCGCCTGGCGTTAAATCGCATGAGCAGAAATAAAATGCCTGACCAGAAAAGAAATATTACCAGATAAAACGGGTACTTCAGTATAGCCAGTTCATTTTTTTCGTAGCTGTACAAATAGTAAAAAAGGTGGGTATTAAACAAAAAGCAGGTCTTTCCTTCCTTATTCAGGATTTCGATGTGGTTGTTTTCGGGATAAGGGGCAAACTCCTGGGCAATGCCAAACGATGTTTTCCGGTTGAAGTTTTCAGAAAATACAATAAGCTCGTTATTTTCAAATGCAATAAACTCATTGCCGGTGTTAGGGGTAAGGTCGTAAAAACCTGACGCAAAAGTAAGCCCAACCATCCTTTTCTCCAATTTCAAATCGGAAGAATAAATATCGAGGTTTTGGTTAAAATGAAGTGCAAACGTGTTTCTGTCGGCATATAAATGATCATAGTTTTCGGTTGCAGGAAGCTGCTTCACAATATCGCCCCTAAGGCTGCAAAGGGTTATCTTTCGTTGTGTTTTATCATCCGATGGATTGTTGGTGAGTGATATGATCTGGGGAATCGTGTCGTTCCACAAAAAATCCGAAAGCGTAAAATTTGTCCAACCAAAAAACTCCACCGGTTTAAAAGCAAATTCAAGATTTGCGTTATAAAGCAAAAGGTAAGAAGAAAAATCTCCATATTCGAAGGTGATATTTTTCACAAACCGGTAAATTTTAACCGAGTCGGCATTGTTGGAAGTTCTGAATTTTTCAGCCTGTTTATGCGTGAACGTATTGGCAGTGGCTACCACATTTTTTGCTAACAAATAGTCCTGATTTTGATGCTTTAAAAGTTCGAGTTCTTTATTTACAATGCTGCTGCGTTGGGTCTTAATCAGTTTTTTTGTCTGAAAATTGTATTTGTAAACGTTGCGGGGCTGAACATAATAACCAGCCTGAAGATCAAAATAAATATCAGTTCCGTTGGCAAGTATTTCATAGTTCACTACATCTGGCACATTATTCTGATAGCTGACAGAATCAATTTCGATTAGATGATAATTGAGAACAGGCGAATTATCGTTTGTATTAAAATCAAAACCCATTATGAATAACCTTGCGATATTGTCGGTAACCGAAATGAAGATCATTTCAAGGATACCATCCTGATTGACATCGGCAAAGCGAAGAAACCGGCTTATGGTAAAGGAATTTTCATTGGAAATACCCAAAACGCTCATCTGGTTGTTGTAGATAAGTTCAAGCGAATGGCCAGGTTTGTTGATATGGTTATGACGGATAATTTCATAGTGATGGTCGTTGTTTAAATCAACAAGATAATCCTGTACATCTGCCTCTTTCGCCCAGGTGGAGTCCAGTTCAAGGCGGTATGGTGCAAACTGATTTTTCGGTACAACCCAACTGATGAGAAGTGTAATAACTGCTGCAATCAGCGTCAGAATGATATTGGCTATTAATTTTGGAACATTCATATCGTCTATTCAAATTCACGGATAAAATAGTACAACGAATCATCGCTCGTGAGATCAAGCGCCTTCTTCAGCCGTTGGCGCGATTTTTTAAGCGTGTTATCGTTTTTGTGAGTAACAGCCAAAATTTCCTTGTTGGTCATATTCTGCTTAATAAAGGCACATAGTTCGCCTTCGCTGCTTGTAAGGTCGGGAAAACGTAGGTGCAGATTGCTGAAAAAGGAAGGATGGACTTTTTCGAAGTGGTTTTCAAATTCCTTCCAGTTGATGGTTGCCTCGTCAACTTTAAGTGACGAAATGATCTTGGAAATCATCTTTTCGCCTGTTTCATCCACATGAGGGTTAAGGTTTTTAAGTTCTTCTATCAACGATTCGTTGTTTTTGCTGTTGCTTATCAACCGGAGTTTTGAAACTGACAAAGCCTGGGTTTTAATTTCCATTTCATGCTGTGCCTCATCGAGTTTTTGTTGTGTAATTTCCTTCTCGAGACTGATTATTTTTTGTTGTTCCAGGTTCAGCCTGATCATGGATTTTACCCGGGCTTCAATTTCGATGGGGTCGTAAGGTTTCCTGATGAAGTCGTTGGCGCCGGTTTCGAGAGCAGTGCGCAGGTTTCCAACGCTTGTCATTTTACCGGTTGCCACAATGATGGGAATATTTTTAATTTCATCCGTTGCCCTGATGATTTTAATAGCCTGCATCCCATCCATTTCAGGCATGTCCCAGTCCATAATAATAGCATCGGGCTGGTACTTAATTGCCTGTTCAACAGCACTTTTTCCGTTGGAAGCCACAAATACCCGGTATATTCCGGGGTTTAATGCTTCAAACAAAAGTCTGACATTCTGAGGTTCGTCTTCAGCGAGAAGGATTTTGTATTTTTCTGAATTGTTCATGTCTGCTTTTGGGCAAAACTAAGAATTTCTATCCAACTGCTTTTTCATTTGGATAAAATCAATCAGAATTATTTATTTCCGCCGTTTTCGCCCATACCCTTTTCCCATCAAAAGTTACAGCCACCTTCATGATATTGGTGCAGCCCTGCTGGCGTAATGCAGCTTCGTATTGGCGGTCTTCGATTTGTTGGAGGGCGGCTTCGAGGGTTTGATCTTTGGTTTCATTATTGAAGGTGTCAATGGATTTGAGTTCCATGATGATAGCCTGTTTGCTTTTGTCCCTGGGAATCACACTCACATCAAAGCGGCCATAACCTGATTCTTTTTCGGAATATACTTCGTAGCGGTCTTTCAAACGAATTAGCATCCCAAGTAAAAATGCCTGAAACACCCGCTCTACTTCTTTGGTTCTGCGGCCAACATTAAAATACGAAAGCGTTTCTAAAACGAATTTTGAAAGTATCCGTTCAAAGGTTTTGATGTCGTTGGCAATGAGGGCGTTGAGCATGTCGTCCAGTTCTTTGCTGCCAATGCTCTCGTTAAACCAGGTTTCGATGACAGTATAATAAATTTTACTCAGCTCAATATTCGGAATTTCAATTTGGTAAATTCTGTCCGAACCCACAAAATCGTGGTAACGGGCTTTCAGATAACCGGTTTGCACCAAAAAGGACAGGATATGTTCACGGCTGTTTTTCAGAAAATCGAATGCAATGTTTTCGTCAATTGTCGAATAAACCGGAGTATTGTTCAGCGCATCCTCAATATCCTTTTTCACAGTTTTATCCGAATCTTTGATGAGGCTGTGCACAAGCGCATTGGCGCTGGTACTAAGCCAGTAGGGCTGAAACTTGCCTTTTGAATCGGCAAAACATAAGATTGACCAGGGATTATAAATCTCTTCATTGCCAAAATAGTAACCGTTGTACCAGTCTTTTACTTCATTTCTTAACATTCCAAGACCAAAATCGTTAAGAAACTGATCTACTTCCCGCTGTGTAAAGCCAAACCAGGAGTTAAATTTATCTGATAGTACCGAATACACTTTCACATTATTCAAATCGCTGAACATAGATTCTTTGGAAACACGCAGAATACCGGTTAAAATGCCCTTTTGCAGATGTTGGTTTCCTTTAAGTGTATTGCCAAGAAGCGTGCG
>CAJATL010000327.1 GCA_903944895.1 uncultured Bacteroidota bacterium | reverse complement strand
TTACGACGAACAAGCCGACAGATGGATGGTTGCTGAATTTTCGATTTGCGGTACCAACGATTACATGCTCGTTGCCGTATCTCAAACCAACGACCCAACCGGAGCATGGCACAAATATTCGTTTGATGTAGCCGATATGCCTGATTATGAAAAATTCGGCATCTGGCAGGATGGTTACTACATGGCCACCAACAATTCGGCAGGTAAAGACATTTATGTTTTTGAACGTTCGAAGATGTTGATTGGCGGAACGGCTCAAATGGTAGGATTTGATAATCCCAACAGGCCAACCACCATTGACGGATTTGTATGCGTTCCTCCGGTTGATAACGACGGTGCTTTTGCCCCGGCTGGAACTCCCGGACTTTTCGTAGCTTTTAACGATGACGCAATCGGCGGAGGCAGCGATCAGATTTGGATTTATGAATTGGCTGTTAACTGGACAACCCCAACTTTATCAACTTTTGGAAGGGTGCAACAGCTTGCGGTATCTTCATTCGACAGCAATTTTGGTGCTAACTGGGATAACATCAAACAGCCGGGAACTACACGCGAATTGGACGCCATCCCGATGGTTGTGATGAATGCCCCGCAATATCGGAATTTCGGAACACATCAAACCATGGTTTTGTGCCACACTGTTGATGTTGATAACACCGATCATGCAGGTATCCGTTGGTATGAACTCCGCAAATCAGGGACAACCTGGGCAGTGCGCCAGCAGGGAACCTACGCTCCTGACGCTCATTCGAGATGGATGGGAAGCATCAGGTTAAACGGTTTTGGCGAAATCGGACTTGGTTATTCCATTTCCAGTACTTCAGTTTATCCAGGAATCCGTTATTGCGGACAATCCTCGGCAGCTTACACCACTGGTGCTGGAGTTCTTGATGTTACCGAACAGGTGATTACCACTGGTACAAACTCACAAACTGCATACAACCGTTGGGGCGACTATTCGAGCATTTGTGTTGATCCTTCAAATGATATGACCTTCTGGTACACCAATCAATATATCGGAACCAGCAGTGCTCGTAAAACACGGGTTGCCTCATTCCAGATTGGAACTGCGCCAACATCTGCTGACCTCATTGTTCAGACTCCCGCTGCAAGCCCGGCCTCGATGTTGCCAGGCGAAACAACAACAGCTTCCTGCTCGGTTAAAAACCAGGGAACTGCTTCGGCAGGAGCTTCTGTGCTTAAATATTATCTTTCGGCAAACAGCACCTACGAAGCTACCGATGTTCTTTTGGGATCGAGTAACGTTGCTACCCTTGCTGCCGGTGCTTCTGCTGCTGCCAGCAGTGTTGTTACAATTCCTGCAGCAACAGCCGCCGGAACATGGTACATCGTTTTTTATGCCGACGCCGACCTGGCTGTAGCTGAAGGTAACGAAACCAACAATGTTGGTAGTTTCCAGATTACAGTTACAAGCACAACAGCCCAACCTGATCTGGTGGTTTTAACTCCTGCCGCAAGCCCATCAACAGTGGTGGCCGGACAAACTTCGACTGCATCATGTAGTGTGAAAAACCAAGGAACTGCTTCTGCCCCTGCTTCGGTTTTAAAATATTACCTCTCAGCTAACAATACTTACGAAGCTACCGATGCTTTGTTAGCATCAGGTAACGTTGCAACCCTTGCTGCCGGTGCTTCTGCTGCTGCAAGCAGTCTTGTTACAATTCCTGCTGCAACAGCAGCCGGAGCCTGGTATATCGTGTTTTTTGCCGATGCAGATCTTGCAGTAACCGAAAGTAACGAAACAAACAATGTTGGATTTGTCGTAATTACCGTTACGACTTCATCACAGGGATGCAACAGTACCACTCAATATCCATCAACTACGCTTACTCCCGGCACAAACTGGAAATCTCAGAAAAGTATTTACGCTGGCGAATACACCGCCTTTAATGTAACAAACGGCTCACAGTATGTTTGGTCGTATTGTTCAGCCGATGGGGCAAGTGCTTCTTATAATTCGGAATTAACACTCCGCAATAAAGCAACTGATGCTTTTATCGCCTACTCCAACGATGCTTGTGGCGATGATGCCAAAATAACATGGACCGCAACATTTACCGGAGTTGTAAAAGTGGTTACCACAAAATATAGCTGTGGCACCAATTCGGTAAATTCGACATTACGCTATAAAAAACTTGCAAAAGAGGGCATTGAAGAATCTATCGAAACTGAAACAGAATTTAGCGTTCATCCAAATCCTGCCAGTTCGACTGCAATTATCGAATCTTCGACTGATTTTGCTGATGTAAACGAAGTTTTATTTTACGACATGAATGGTTCGCTGGTAAAAACCATCTCGTTAAGTGATAAAACCGGCAGTACCATCGAAGTTGATCTTAGCGCCATGAAACCCGGATTATATTATATTAAACTTGTAGGAGACCGTTTCTCTGAACAAATGAAAATTGTTGTTGCGCGTTAAACCATCCTATCATTAATTAAAAATACAAAAGGCTGTTTTCGTTTGAAGACAGCCTTTTGGTTTTTTGACCGGGGCGTTTCCCAATAGCCATCAGGTTAAAAGATGATAATAGCATTTGTTTTGTAAAAGAATCCCTAGCCCGGTGCTTTAGCGCCGGGTTAAGAGTTTGTTAGCACGTAGAATCAGGTCATTTACGACCTTTTACTGATAGGAATCGCCCGATGGAAAAAAGGCGTAAACGCCTTAGCTTATATCCTTTGGAGATTTTAACGATCCCAAACCTGAAGGTTTGGGCTAAGGAAAATCTGATTATCCAAGGTTTAACCTGACGGCTATGGGCAACACCCCAAGAATAAAAATCCAAAAAAAAACATTAGGCTGTAAGCCTGACGCAAGTTATTGGGAATTTATTAAATGAGCTACAAACTGGTTACAACGTATTACTTTATTAACAGCATAAAATGAATCTGTTTTGCAAAAGGAGTTAGGAAAGCTGAATTTACCTGATCAGTGAGGTCTGATAAACCTTTTCGTTTTTGCGGGAATCGGTGACAACCAGTTTGAACTGATTTTTTCCACCCTTGGTATGTTCATCAATCCGATAAGTCAAAAGGCTGTTTTTAGGGTCGTATTCCATCAAAATCCATTGGTCGTTCATGGTTGCCCTGTACGTATGGATTCCCGCCAGATTATCGGTAATTTTAACCTGAATGGTTTTTTGAGCTGCGATGGCTTTATCAGGAGTAATGTTTACCGGCGTGATCCTGGGCGCAATCGTGTCGGCAATGACAACATAATCGCCAAAATCCCGGATTTGAGCAACAATAAAACCATCGTTCCATTCTCCACCAATTGCCGTGTATTCACCGGTTTTACTGCCAAGCCGGGCAATCAGAAGTTTGTCCTTCAGCTTGACGGTTACTGTTTTTGGTTTTACAGAAAGGGTGCAAAAACTTTGCAAAGGAGTGTATTTATCATGAACCCGATGAACCGCCGAAAAAGCTCCTTTGAAAGGCTTTCCGGTGGAATATTTAAAGTGAAGTGAGTCATAAAGTGCGCCTTCAGGGATAAAAAGCCTGAAATCGTCGGTTTCAAAATCGTTGTCATCATCATAATCAAAAACGATTTCCGGATTTCCTTCATCGATCGATTTAATTACATCACTTAATTTTGCGGGAGAACTTTTTACATGAAAAGTAAGTTTTGAAGTATTTCCAAAAACATCTTTAACCTGATAAACCAGTTCGTGGATGGAATTATCCTGGAATGAAAAAATCCCATTATCCTTGGTTTTTGTATAAACCGACAATTTGTTGCCAGGCTCAATACGTGTTTCTTGTACTCTCCGGCCATTTTTTACAAAGTATGGATAATCGATAAAACTGTTGATGAAACGGCTTTCGGTGAATGGAAAAGATTCCATTTTATGGGCATAAACCAGCTCCGAATCAATAAAAAGTTCGATGGATAGTACGCCGGTTTTATTATCCGAATCATTGGCCAGGTCAAAAGTTTCGATGCCAAAATAAATGTCGCCTGAAACAGAAATTGTATCTCCAACTTTTATTTTATAACCAGGCCCCCAGCCAGCCAGTTCAAATTCCTTAAATTTATGATGCCCTGAAACAATGCTGTAATTTCCGAAAGGATAAACGATTAGCCGCTGAATAGTAGGTTTTATGATATCTTTAACGTTAAAACCAAAAAATAATGGGTTTACAGGTTCTTCTTCTTTGGTTTTTCGTATTTCGAAATGCAGGTGCGGGCCGCCGCTGCTTCCCGAATTCCCGGAATAAGCGATGAGTTCTCCTTTTTTTACAGGAAATTTTTCCGGATCAGGAAAGAGATTGACTTCGAAGGATTCACTTTTATACTGTTCCTCCCTGACATATTGCGTAATGTTTTTGCCGAAACTGGCGCAATGGGCATAAACTGATGTAAAACCATTGGGATGATCGATGTAAATGGCCTTTCCAAAACCGCCGGCTGCCACATTAATCCGCGAAATGTAGCCATCAGCCACAGCAAACAGCGGCTTGCCTTCGGCGCCCTGGGTTTTGATATCGATGCCCGAATGAAAATGGTTGGTGCGCAATTCGCCAAAAGTGGCCGAAAGCAAAATTTTGAAATTGACCGGGCTGCCAAAATAATCCTGAGGATAGGTACTTTGTCCTTTCAAAAAAAAGGGTTGAACCAAAAAAAACAGCAAGAATAATTTTAAAAAGTGCTTCATTGTGGGAGATGCAGATTATTAAGAAACTGGTCGAAATGACTAAAAACTTCATCGGCATCAGGGAAATTGCCCGGCATATTTTTTTCGTTGAAGAAGGCCGTTTGCATGCCTGCTTTTTTGGCTCCGGTGATGTCTTTTTCGTAGCTGTTTCCTGTCATCAGGCATTCGTATGTCTGAACACCGGATCGTCGTGCAGTTTCGATAAAGAAATCTGGATCAGGTTTATCGTAGCCCAATTCTTTTGACGAAAAAAAGAAATCGAAATATTGGTCTGCCCCTACCCTTTTGAGTGCTGCAATCATTTCGGGTGTTCCCGAATTACCAGCACTCGTTGCTATAACACAAATAAAGTGAGTCGAAACTACCTTCAGAACATTCTCGGCACCCGGAATCCAGGCCACATTTTCCCATTCAGCCATGCAGCCCGGCAGGCCGAAGTCGCGCATGATCGTGTCACCCCAATCAAAAACTATGGCTTTAAATGGTTTCATGATAGGCATACATGAGCGTATTTTCGATCCATGGCAATTTAAAGAGAAGAAGCAGTCTCAAATATTTTTAAACGCACAGAACACAAAGAAAGACGCTGAGGGCCGCAGAGGTTTCATGTTGAAAAAAAATCTTTGCGGTTCTCTGAGTTATAACTCTGCGGTTCTCTGCGGTTAAATAGGATATTTTGAGACAGCCTTTTGAAGCTATTAGGCGAGTCTTTTAATCAAACGAATTAATTATCGTCACAAAATCTTCGGCTTTCAGCGATGCACCGCCAACCAAACCCCCATCAACGTCGGGCTGCGAAAAGAGTTCCTCAGCATTTTTTGCACCAACGCTGCCACCATAAAGAATGGTGATATTATCAGCTAAAACCTTTCCGTATTTGTCGGCAATGGTTTTGCGGATAAAAGCGTGCATTTCCTGAGCCTGCGCTGGCGATGCTGTAACTCCGGTGCCAATGGCCCAAACCGGCTCATAAGCTATCACAACTTTGCTGATTTCTTCAGCATTTAAATGAAACAACGAACCTTCGACTTGTCGTTTTACGAGATCAAAATGAGCTCCGGCTTCGCGGGTTTCCAATTTTTCGCCACAGCAAAAAATCGGCGTAAGCCCGTATTTTAAGGTGAGATCAACTTTTTTGGCAAGCATTTCAAAGCTCTCATTAAAATATTCACGGCGCTCCGAATGGCCAATAATGATAAACTCAGCCCCGGTCGATTTGATCATTTCCACACTGATTTCACCGGTGTAGGCGCCTTTTTCTTCACTGTAACAGTTTTGTGCTGCAATTTTTATCTGAGGCTGATTTTTAACGAGGTTTGCTGCTTTTTTGAGCGTGATAAAAGGAGTTCCAAGAACAACCAACATTTCTTCGGATGTTTGTTCAGGCGGATTTGCGGCCATTCCAGCGATGATTTCGCTGATGAGTTGTTTCCCACCATCGAAGGTGGTATTCATTTTCCAGTTTCCTGCTGCTATTTTTTTTCTCATTTTCTGTTTTATTAATTTTTCAATCGGCGGCAAAAATAATGCTTTATGTTGATTTCCCCGCACCTGAACCAACCTAATGAATTTGTAATTCCGGAATTGAAATCAATTACAAATAAAAGATAACCGAAACAGGCGAAAACTTAGAAATACGATGAAAAAAAACAAATAAATTTTCGAAGAAATTCATCGTCAGACTGATACTTTTTACTTATTTTGTGAAAATTAATTTACTGAAAATGGCAATAAATTACGATTTTAACATTGACAACAAAGTTTTAAGAGTAAAAGCAACCGGTAAAGACGATAATCTTGACCAGGTGATCGAATATGGAATGGCGATTATAAAAGCAGCTCTATCAGACGGTTGCATGAAAATTTTATGCGACGAAACTGAGTTGGTTTATGCACTTGGAACATTTGACACTTTTGAGGCGGCCAGGTTCATTTCGGAGCATGCACCTGATGTTGCAAAGGTGGCCATTGTTTGCAGTCCTGAAAATATTATCGATGCAGATTTCTGGGAAACCGTGGCAGTAAACCGTGGTTTGTATGTTAAGGTTTTTAAAAATATGGCCGACGCCGAAAATTGGTTAATGAAAGAATAGTCACTCAGATGATAATGTCATCCAGAGGTTTAAGGTTTCACTTTTTGGAAAAGTGGAACCTTTTTCCCAAATAGAAAATCAAAAAAGGCTTACAGTGTTTTATTCTGTAAGCCTTTGATTTTCAAGTTGCCCGATCAGGTCTCGAACCTGAACTCTTCTGATCCAGAATTTCAGTCATTTCATTATTCCTGTTATCAGAGTTTTTTAAAGTTTCGGCATTTACCTGAAATTTTGAGAACAAAGTGCTGATTTTGCAATTTTGTAATTTATTATCTATTTTTGTCAGGAAGGAATTTTCACATACATTAATACTTTAAAATCATGCCGGCAAGGAATGATTGCAAAGCTATCCGCAAGCAAAATCGGGAAGTAAGAAGAATGTTAAGAAAAGAGAAAATATCCAGGTTCCGTGCAATCGTTGCCTCGGCCAATACAACCAGTATCACCATTGATTTGGATACTGCCGGACCGGAATTTATGAACACATTTAATCCGATCTGGCCTATCATGAAACCTTTACTGGAATATGCTGAACTGGTAAAAATCACCGGAAAGGAAACTGAAAAAGTCATTCGTACTTTGACCGACAAAGGACAACGAATTTTTACTGGTTCATCTGATTCCGGCGAAGAATTGATCTTTATCAATATGATAAAAACAATCTGGCAACCTGTAAAGGTTGTGCCTGGAATAGTTGTCACATTTACTAATGATTATGCCGATAAGGTAATCAACGATATCATCGAGATCGTCGACTGGATAACCCAGACCGAAGACTTTGACAAATTTCGGAACATTGAAAAACACAACTTTCTTAATCGTCGTAAGTTTATATTTAAAATAAAAGCCTATGAAATTCGTCCAAATATTTCTTGCATCCTCAGCCGAATTAGCTGACGACCGAAAAAACTTTGAAAGATTTCTGAGCCGGATCAATAATGACTGGATTAAACACGAAATTTACTTCGCGCTTACAATCTGGGAAGATTTCATTGATGCAATGTCCAGGACTCGTTTACAGGATGAATATAATAAAGCAATTAAGCAGTGCGATATCTTCTTATTGTTGTTTTACACAAAGGTCGGAATTTATACCAGCGAAGAATTTGAAACCGCTTTTGGCGCTTTCAAGGAAAACAATAAACCATTGATTTTCATCTATTTTAAAGATAGCTTAATTCTTACCGGCGATATTGATCGTAATATTATTACGATGCTTGATTTCAAAAAGAAAATTGAAGATTTAGGGCATTTTTTATCCAGATATAAAAGCATGGAGGACCTTCAATGGCAATTTGGCAGGCAGTTAGAAAAACTTTACAGGGATGGGGTTTCAAATTCTGATGAGATAAGTTCGAGCTCTACACAACTTGAAATTGATCTTATTGCCTTAAATTTAATTAATAGAATTTTGTTAAATTTTGATGTTGATAAATTAAAACTAAAAGAAGCGATCTGCAAATCATCAGAAAATACTAAGTATGAAATTTTTTTACGCACAAGGCAGACAAGGAAGGATAACTGGTTAAATAATGCAGGTTTGATGGAAAAAACTATTCCAATTTTTGAATCCTTGATAGAATCTGATTCCAGAAAAGTGAAACATTATTATTATAGTCAACTAGCTTATGCCTTAAAAGACAAACCAAAACCAGACTATAAATCTGCTCTCGAAAATCTCAATATTGCAATTGAAATACGAGGAAGTATCAACGAAAACGGCTATCCTCTTTATGAATTTAACCGGGCTGTATGTCTGATTGCCCTGGATAAAAACTTCTTAAAAAATGAATGTGCTGATGATGAAACTAAGCAAAAAGTAAGAGATGACCTTAAGAAGGTAGTCAGGAATTATTCAAATGTTAATCGTCTTATGGCGGACCCATTAAATAGAAATATCGTTAAATGGGTACAGTTAAATAATGTAAAGTACTGATTCCAGTGGAATACCAGGTAAAATCAATAAGTAAGACTCAGGAAAAGATCAAACGAAAAAGTATGCTGAATTTCGTATGCAAATAAAAAAGGCTTACAGTTAATTTTGCTGTAAGCCTTTGATTTTCAAGTTGCCCGATCAGGTCTCGAACCTGAACTCTTCTGATCCAGAGACAGACGTGTTGCCAATTACACCATCGGGCAATGTTTGAGGCTGCAAATGTAGTACTTTTTAAAAATGATCTGAAAAAAATTCTGAAAATTTGGCATTATTCTATTTGTTGTTTTTACCTTTGACCAATCGTTCAATCAAAGATAAATGTCGCCACGTACAAATCAGCAGTTTAACAAAATGCGTCAGGCCCGCAAAGTTCAGATCATGAATTCGGCTTTGGAGTTATTTGCCACCAAAGGATTTAAGGGAACTTCAATCGCTGATATTGCAGCAAATACGGGTATTTCAAAAGGGCTTCTCTACAACTATTTTAGCAGCAAGGAAGAGTTGATTAAGGATATCATTTTCAAAGGATTCAACGCACTGCTCGATTCCTTCGACCCCAACCACGATGGCGTTCTCACCCGTTCCGAAATGAAATTTCTGACCATCGGCCTGCTCAACACCATAAAGACTGATATTCCTTTCTGGAAACTCTATTTCGCCATGTTTACGCAACCCGTCATTTACAAACTGGTCGAAGAGAAATTATTAACCGCTTCAGCTCCGATTTTCAAAATGCTGGCTGAATATTTCAAATCGTCAGGATCAACCGCTCCAAACATTGATGCACGCATGTTTTCGGCCATGCTAGACGGAATTGCACTGAATTTTGTTTACGATCCTTCAAATTTTCCATTAAAAGAAGTGATCGAAAAGTTTATTGAGATGTTCAATTTATCTGATGAAAGCTATGAAAATTAAGTACTTGATGGTTTTAGTTGGTTTACTGATGCCAGCTTTGCACACTTTTAGCCAGGACGCCAGAATCATCGTCCAAATAGCAAACGACCTGGCCATGGGAAAGACCAGCATGGGCGAAATGACCATGACCATCGAACGGCCTTCATGGACACGGGCCGTTTCGATGAAATCCTGGTCGAAAGGAACCGACTATTACCTGATTCTGATCACTGAACCGGCTCGCGATAAAGGACAGGTTTTCCTGAAAAGGCTTACTGATATGTGGAATTTTATGCCTTCCATCAACCGGATGATCAAAATCCCACCTTCGATGATGAGCCAGTCGTGGATGGGTTCCGATTTTACCAACAACGACCTGGTTAAAATGAATTCGCTGGTTGAAGATTACACACACAAAATTTTAGGTGAAGAAAATGTCGGAGGTTACGATTGTTATAAAATCGAGTTGATCCCCAAGGAAGATGCCGCCGTTGTCTGGGGCAAAATCGTGATGTGGATTGCCAAAAACGAGTTTTATGAGATGAAAGCCGAGTTTTTTGATGAAGACATGAAACTCGTAAATACTCAAACTGCCAGCGATATCAGGCTATTTGGCGATCGCAAACTTCCTGCGCGCATGGAGATGGTCCCGGCTGATAAACCAGGTAATAAAACCATCCTTCAAATGAAAAATATGCAGTTTAACATTGATTTGCCCGACTCGTTTTTCTCGCAACAAAACATGCAAAAAGTGAAATAAAGCGATGAAAAACTATTTTAAACTGGCCTGGCGGAATTTGTGGCGCAACAAGCGCCGCACCATGATCACGGTTTCATCGGTACTTTTCGCTATTTTTCTGGCACTTTTGATGCGTTCGATGCAGTTTGGAAGCTACGAACTTTTGGAACGCGAAGCCATCCGCAACTCGACAGGTTTTATCCAGATTCATGGCCAGGGTTATTGGGAAGATAAAATTATTGATAATACGCTGGAAGTCACCCCGGAGTTTGATAAAATCATCAAATCTGACCCAAATATCAGCGATGCAATCCCCCGCATCGAATCGTTTGCGCTGGCATCTTCCGGAAACCTGACCAAAGGAGTTGCATTAATCGGGACATTGCCCGACATGGAAGATAAAATCACCAATCTTAAAAGCAGAGTCTTAAAGGGCAATTATTTCGAAAATGAATCCGATCAGGGACTCCTGGTTGCCCAAGATCTTGCAAAATTCCTCCAGCTGGAGGTTGGTGATACCGTGGTTTTGCTTTCGCAGGGATACCATGGTTTGTCGGCTGCCGGCGAATTTCAGGTTCGGGGGTTGCTTCATTTTCCGTTTCCGGAGATGAACAAACAATTGATTTATATGACTTTGGAAGCATCGCAGTATTTTTTTGCCGCCGAAAACCGGCTTACTTCATATTCGCTCATGCTCAACGAGCCGGAGGATTTGGATAAGACTTTTCAAAAATTAAACGCCTCCCTCGGTCAGCAATACGAAATTATGACCTGGAAGGAAATGTTGATCGAACTGCAACAACAGATTCAAAGTGATAGCATCAGCGGTATTTTTATGCTTGGGATTTTATATGTGGTGGTTGCGTTTGGGATTTTTGGCACCATCCTGATGATGACCCTGGAACGTCGTAAAGAATTTTCGGTAATGATCGCGGTTGGGATGCAGCGGTACAAGCTGGCATTTATCGTTTTCCTCGAAACACTTTACATGGGCTTTATCGGCGTTATTGCAGGAGCCATCGTCAGCCTGCCGGTTGTATATTATTTTCACAATCATCCTATCCCGCTAACCGGCGAAACGGCAACTGCAATGCTCGAATTCAACCAGCAACCCATCATCCCGTTCGCTTTCAGAGCCGATATTTACATAGCCCAGGCCATCATCGTTTTCATTCTTACATTCGTTATTGCTTTTTACCCGCTTTTATCAATTTCGCGTTTTAATCTTATTTCTGGACTACACAGCTAACTTAACATTAAGGTATATGATTTGGAGAATTTCATGGAGAAATATCTGGCGCAACAAGGTCCGCAGCCTCACCGTAATGATGGCCATCGCAATTGGGCTAACCGGTGGGATTTTTCTTACCGGATTGATGAACGGGATGTCAGCCCAACAAGCGAATGACGCCATCAGTTTGGAGATATCGCATGTCCAGATTCATCATCGGCTGTTTGCTGACAATCTTTCGGCACAGTTTTTAATTGAGGATGTTGCCGGAAAGTTGGAAGTTATCCGCAAAGATGAACGTGTTAGGGCTTTTTGTTCCCGCACAAAAGCCCAGGCCATCGCCAGCACTGCTACAACCGGTGCAGGGATTATTATTTCAGGAATCGTCCCCGAAATGGAAAAAGAGGTTACAACCATTTACAGCAAAATTGTGGAGGGCAGCTATTTTGAAAAAGAGAATAAATCTGCATCTATTGTGATTGGGCAGAAGTTAGCTCACAAACTCAAAGCAGGCCTCGGAAATAAGATTGTGGTCACACTTCAATCGCTAAATGGCGAAATGAGTTACGCACTTTTCAGGGTTGGCGGGATTTACAAAACTTCAAATACCCGGTTTGATGAAATGAATGTATTTGTGAAATCTGACGATTTGAACCCGGTTCTTGGAATTGACCCGTCACAAACCAACGAAATTGCCATGCTTACTGCCAGCCACGAAGCTGCAATTCCGGTGGCTGCCTCACTCAAATCTTCTTTTGATAAGTTAAGTGTAGAAAACTGGCGCGAACTCAGGCCTTTGCTCGTGGTTATTTCGGCAATGACAGACCAGTTTGGATTCTGGTTGATTGTGATCATCCTCCTGGCGCTGATTTTCGGCATCATCAACACCATGTTGATGGTTATCCTCGAGAGAAAACATGAATTGGGCATGTTGATGGCCATCGGGATGAATAAAAAACGGGTTTTTAAGATGATCCTGCTCGAAACTACAATGCTTTCGTTATCCGGTGGTTTAGTCGGGTTGTTTTTCAGTATATTGCTGATGGGGATTTTCGGCCAGACCGGGATAAATTTTGCCGCATGGGCCGAAGGTCTCGAAGCGATAGGCTACAGTTCTTTTGTTTACCCCTTTGTGAGTGCCCGGTTTTATCTTATCATCACCATTTTAGTAATTATCACTGCCATTATTGCCTCGCTATGGCCAACCAGGAAAGCATTAAAACTAAATCCGGCTGAGGCGGTGAGATCGGAATGAAAGATTGGAATGATGGAATGATGGAATGGTGGAATGGTGGAATGGTGGAATGGTGGAATGGTGGAAGAATGAGTTAATTCGGCAATTTGACAATTGGAAAAATGGAATGATGGAATGGTGAAACGATAGAATGATGGAAGAATGTGCTATGCTCTTTGCACCATGCGCTTTGCCCTTTGCGCTATGCTCTTTGCGCTATGCCCTATGCTTCTTTTTGAGAGTAGAAATATTCACAGATTGTTATTGTTACAGAAAATCTGATAAAAAATATAGAATAAAAAACAATGAACGTCATCGAAACCAAAGATCTTTACAAAATTTACAATAGCACGCAGGTTCCTGTTCATGCGGTAAACGGGATTAACCTTATAATTAAAAAAGGAGAATTTACAGCCATTGTCGGCCCGTCCGGATGTGGAAAAACCACGCTGCTCAATTTAATTGGCGGGCTTGATTCGCCAACCGAAGGAAAGGTTTTCGTGAGCGGAAATGACCTCTGCAGCCTAAAATCAACCCGTTTGATCGACTTCCGGATGCACAACATCGGGTTTGTTTTTCAATCTTTTAATCTTATCCCGGTTTTGACGGTGAAAGAAAACATCGAATTTATTATGCAGTTGCAGGGAAGAAGCCGGACTGAGTGCAATCAGCGGGTTGATGAATTGCTCGAAGCCATTGGTTTGCCGGACAAAAAAAATCATCGCCCCAACCAGCTTTCGGGCGGACAACAACAGCGGGTTTCGGTAGCACGTGCGCTGGCATCAAAACCACAGTTTATTCTGGCCGATGAACCTACCGCCAACCTCGACTCGAAAGCCACCAACGAATTGCTCGAACTGATGGAAAAACTTAACCAGGAAGAAGAAATGACCTTTATCTTTTCGACCCACGACGAACGGGTGATGAAAAAGGCAAGAAGGTTGGTTTCGCTGGATGATGGAAAAATCATCAAAGACCTGAGTTTATAACAAATAATTCAGAACGAATTTCAGTATGAAATGTAATATTTAGAATGACCAACGCTGAATGTAGAATGAAAAATTCAATCATAAAAGATTCCGTTTTCAACAAATTTTCACAAAACGTACGTCTATCTATTCTATTGATAATTATAATTTTAACGCTCATTCCAACCATTTTAACAGCCCAGGATTCTTCAAAAGCAGATTTTGGAAAATTCTCTGCAAAAGGCCATCTGCAGTACCTCGAAAATGTCTGGTTGCTGCCTGAAAGCGAAAAATGGCAAACCATGGGTCAGATTTATAACCGGTTGGATTTTAAATGGGAAAAAGGCAATAATATTTCGACAAATCTGGGAATGCGAAATATTTCAAATTATGGCCAGATGGTTTACGATTATTATCCTTACCTCGAAAACATGGCTTTAGAGGATTACGGACTGGTGGATTTAACCTTCAAACTAGCAAGCGATTCATCCTATTATGCCTTCACAAATATCGACCGCGCAAATCTTGATTTTAGCTGGCAAAAACTTGATATAACCATTGGCCGTCAGCGCATAAACTGGGGCATCAACATGGTGTGGAACCCCAACGACATTTTTAACACCTTTAATTATTTCGATTTTGATTACATCGAAAGGCCGGGTTGCGACGCGGTTTTTGTTCAATATTACAACGGGATGACCTCGGCAATGCAGTTTGCCTGGAAAATTGATTCCGACCACAAAAGCACCGTTGCCGGGATGTATAAATTTAACAAATGGAATTACGATTTCCAGGTTTTTGG
>CAJATL010000326.1 GCA_903944895.1 uncultured Bacteroidota bacterium | reverse complement strand
GGATGCCATTGCAGAGGCTGGTGACGATATCAGCATTTGTAATAATCAGGGAAGCATCCAACTATCAGGTTCAGGTTCCAATTATGGTGAACTTAAATGGACATCGGGTGGAAGCGGATATTTTGAAAATCAAAATTCGCCCAACGCAACCTATTATTTAAGCGAAACCGATAAACTTGAAGCCGAAATAACTTTGTACCTGCATGCAACTGCCGTCGACACTTGTGCCGATGCCAGTGATAGTTTGAAAATATTTATTCAACAAGCCGGGGCGGTTTCTGCCGGAAACGATATTACAATTTGTGATGATGAGAATGCATTGCTGGAGGGAAATTCCAGTATTACTACAAACCTTTACTGGAGTACAGATGGTGATGGAATCTTCAGCGATTTAAACATTCTGAATCCCGTTTATTCGCCTGGATCACAGGATTTGGCCGACGGAAATGTAACACTTTGTATCCACCTGACTGAAGGAAGTTGTGAAGATAATTCCGACTGTATGGTTTTAACATTCCAAAAATCACCCGTCGTTTTGGCTGGTGATGATGCTTCAATTTGTGAAGGAAACACCCATACTTTGGCAGGAACTGCTACAAACCAGGCAAGTGTTTTGTGGACAACCTCCGGAAACGGAACTTTCGGTTCGGCAAGCTCGCTAACCACGGTTTATACTCCAGGCACAACTGATTTTACCGCCGGAACAGTAACTTTAACTTTATTGGCTTCAGCAACTTCTCCTTGTAACATTTCTGCTACTGATGCGATAATTCTTACCATCCAAAAAACACCAACTGCAAGTGCAGGAAATGATGCTTCAATTTGTGAAGGAAGCACCCACACTTTAACAGATGCAACCGCCACTAATCAGGCAAGTGTTTTATGGTCAACTTCCGGAAACGGAACATTTGGTTCGGCAGGCTCACTAACCTCGATTTATACTCCAGGCACAAATGATTTTACCGCCGGAACTGTAACTTTAACATTAACGGCTTCGGCAACTTCACCTTGCACAATTTCTGCTACTGATGCCAAAATTCTAAGCATCCAAAAAACACCGACTGCAAATGCAGGAAGTAATGCTTCAATTTGTGAAGGAAGCACCCACACTTTGGCCGGAACAGCCACAAACCAGTCAAGTGTTTTATGGACAACCTCCGGAAACGGAACATTTGGTTCGGCAGGCTCACCAACCACGGTTTATACTCCAGGCACAAATGATTTTACCGTTGGAGTAGTAACTTTAACTTTGACGGCTTCGGCAATTTCGCCTTGTACCATTTCCGCTACTGATGCGATAATTCTTACCATCCAAAAAATACCAACTGCAACTGCAGGAAACGACGCTTCAATTTGTGAAGGAAGCACCCATATTTTGGATGGTTCAACCACAAACCAGGCAAGTATTTTGTGGACAACTTCCGGAAACGGAACATTTAGTTCGACAAGCACGCTAACCCCGGTTTATACACCAGGAATAGAAGATATCACAGCTGGCACGGTAACTCTGACATTAACAGCTTCGGCAACTTCACCTTGTACCATTTCTGCTACTGATGCCAAAATTCTTACTATCCAAAAAACTCCAACTGCAAGTGCAGGAAATGAAGCTTCAATTTGTGAAGGAAGCACACATTTCTTAGCAGGAACAGCCACAAACCAGGCAAGTGTTTTATGGTCAACTTCAGGAAACGGAACATTTGGTTCGGCAGGCTCACCAACCACGGTTTATACGCCAGGAACAACCGACATTTCTTTTGGAACTGTAACTTTAACTTTGTCTGCTTCGGCAACTTCACCTTGTACCATTTCTGCTACTGATGCGATAATTCTTAGCATCCAAAAAACACCAACTGCAAATGCAGGAAGCGATGCTTCAATTTGTGAAGGAAGCACACATTTCTTAGCAGGAACAGCCACAAACCAGGCAAGTGTTTTATGGACTACCTCCGGAAATGGAACATTTGGTTCGACAGGCTCACCAACCACGGTTTATACTCCAGGCACAAATGATTTTACCGCCGGGACAGTAACTTTAACTTTAACGGCTTCGGCAATTTCGCCTTGCGCAGTATCAGCTACTGATGCTAAAATTCTTACTATCCAAAAAACACCAACTGCAAATGCAGGAAATGATGCTTCAATTTGTGAAGGAAGCATTCATACTTTAGCCGGAACAGCTACAAACCAGGCTAGTGTTTTATGGACTACCTCCGGAAACGGAACTTTTGGTTCGGCAGGCTCACCAACCACGGTTTACTCTCCAGGTACAATAGATATTATCGCCGGATCAGTAACTTTAACTTTAACGGCTTCAGCAACTTCGCCTTGCACAGTTTCTGCAACTGATGCGATAATTCTTAACATCCAAAAAGCACCAACTGCAAGTGCAGGAAATGATGCTTCCATTTGTGAAGGAAGCACCCATACTTTAGCAGGAATTGCCACAAACCAGGCAAGTGTTTTATGGACAACCTCCGGAAACGGAACATTTGGTTCGGCAGGCTCACCAACCACGGTTTATACACCAGGTACAACCGACATTTCTTTTGGAACTGTAACGTTAACTTTAACGGCTTCTGCAATTTCGCCTTGCACGGTTTCTGCAACTGATGCGATAATTCTTAGCATCCAAAAAACACCAACTGCAAATGCTGGAAACGATGCTTCAATTTGTGAAGGAAGCACCCATACCTTAGCCGGAACTGCCACAAACCAGGCAAATGTTTTATGGACAACTTCCGCAAACGGAACTTTTGGTTCAGCTGGCTCACCAACCACGGTTTATACACCAGGAGTAGCAGATATCACATCTGGCTCGGTAACTCTGACCTTAACAGCTTCGGCAACTTCGCCTTGCACAGTTTCTGCTACTGATGCTATAATTCTTACCATCCAAAAAGCACCAACTGCAAGTGCAGGAAATGATGCTTCCATTTGTGAAGGAAGTACCCATACATTAGCCGGAGCAGCTTCAAACCATACAAATGTTTTATGGACAACTTCCGGAAACGGAACATTCAGTTCGACCAGCGTATTAAACCCGGTTTACATGCCCGGCACAACTGATGTTTCAAACGGAACTGTTACTTTAACTTTAACGGCTTCGGCAATTTCGCCTTGTACCATTTCTGCTACTGATACAAAAATTCTTGCCATCCAAAAAACACCAACTGCAAATGCCGGTGCTGATGCAACCATCTGCTACACCGAAACCTACCACTTTTCGGGTACAGCACAGCATTATGCAAGCGTTTTATGGATGACTTCCGGAAACGGAACTTTCAGCAATCCAAATATGCTGAACCCGGTTTACACGCCTTGCGTCGGCGAAATTGCCAACGGATTGGCAATTTTGACCCTTACTGCAATCCCGGTTTCGCCTTGTTCGGTGGCTACTGATGACGTATTCAACCTTACTATACAAAAACAAGCAACTGCAACTGTTGGATCTGATGCCACGATTTGCAGCGGCGGCAGCCACCAATTAACAGGAGCAGCACAGTTTAACCAAGGTGTTTTATGGACTACCTCCGGAAACGGAACATTTAGTTCGACAAGCTCGCTAAATCCGCTTTATACCCCCGGAACTACTGATATTTCTTCAGGATCCGCTACTTTGATGATGATGGCTCTGGCCGTTTCACCATGCACCTACTCCGCGTCCGATTTTATGATTTTAACGATTCAGTCGCCGCCAACAGCAAATGCAGGAAATAATGCCACAGTCAGGATGCAGGAACCTTATACTTTGGTAAACGCATCTGCCGGAGATTACAGTGATGTTGTCTGGGCTACGATCATTGGTTCGGGTGATTTTGATTTCCCTGAAGTCTTGAATCCTACCTTTTACCCAAGTGTTGAAGACTATGAATTTGGATATGTTGAGTTAGAATTAACGGCTTTACCAATTAATCCATGCATTATTTCGGTGTCGGATGTTATGACCTTAACTTTTGAAGACGTTTGTCATGATGCAGTTGCCGATGCAGGAACCGATCTGCAGGTTTGTGTTCCTGGCGTCGTCCAACTTAACGGCGTTACCAGCTATTCCAACCTGGTTTTATGGGCAACCGATGGCGATGGCACATTTACAAACCAAAACAGCCTGGTTACCGATTATATTCCCGGAATCGGGGATATTAATCAGGGGAATGTTGGCTTGTGCCTCACTGCTTTTGCAAATGAACCCTGCCTGAATAATACAGATTGCATTACCGTTACCCTGCCCAAATCGCCATCTGCCAATGCAGGCAGCGATCTTACCATTTGTGAAAACACAACATTTATTTTGCTCCAGGGCGCTGCAACAAATTATACTTCTGTACAATGGAGTACTTCCGGAACAGGTACTTTATTAAATCCTGTATCTTTAAACGCAAAATACATCATAAGCCATGATGATAAATCAGAAGGACAAATTGAGTTTTTCCTGAAAGCATTTAATAATAATTGTGACCCATACACCGATTCATTTATCCTTGTAATTAATCTCACCCCGATTATTTTGCCGTTTGACGATGCCACCATTTGCAGCAATAAGTCATTTAACAACACCGGGTCTTTTGTTTTAAATGCCGATTCAATCTTATGGTCAACTTCAGGAGACGGAACTTTTTCTGATCCAACTCTTCAGGAAAACGAATATTTCCCGGGCACCAACGACATAAACAATGGGTTTGCCGATCTTTGCCTTACAGGGTTTGCCGCCGATCAGTGCGCTGATTTAACCGAATGTTTCAGGCTCACTATTTTACCAAGTCCGGTCATCGTGCCAGGCAATGATTTGACGGTTTGCGAAAACGCATCCATACAAATGAATGTCATCGCTTCCCTTTACGATGAAATTGAATGGACAACAGCAGGTGATGGAACATTTTCTGATCCAAATCTTTTAAATCCTGTTTACACTCCTGGTTTGACTGATGTGGCAAATGAGTCGGTTATCCTGACTATAAATGCCAACACGCAAAATAATTGTGACGATGCATCGGATGAAATCATTTTATCCATCGAAAGAAGCCCGGAAGTATTGGCTGGTTCAGATTTTACGGTCTGCCAGAACACTCCGGTTCAGTTAAATGGACAGGCACAGAATTATTCAACAGTTTATTGGTCAACGATGGGTGACGGAACCTTTGATAACAATGGCAAGCTTGATGCGGTTTATTTTACTGGTTCTTCGGATGTTGAACAAGGTTTTGCAGAGCTTTGCCTTTATGCCAATCCTGTGGATGTCTGCACGGTTTCTTCTGATTGTCTTATCGTAACTATGACGCCTGCTCCGTCGGCTATTGCCGGTGAGGACCTCACGATTTGTGAAACTTCCGCTGTTGTTCTCAACGGACAGGCTTCATACTATTCAGAAATACTCTGGAGTACAACCGGAGATGGTACTTTCGGAAACAGCGCCTCTTTGGGCACAACTTATTTCCCTGGCGCCGGTGACCGGGCCATTGGAAATACATCGCTTTGCTTAATTGCCATTGGAACGTATGATTGTGAGAATGATGAAGATTGTTTACAGGTTTCATACCTCCAGACTGCTCAGGTTGAGGCTGGAATTAACTTTACGATTTGTCAGGGCGAAAATGCTTATCTTAACGGTGAGACAGAATATGTCGAAAGCACTACCTGGAGTACATCTGGTGATGGCACCTTTAGTGATATTACCATATTGAATCCGGTTTATTCACCGGGTGTGCAGGATCTTCTCGCCGGAAATTTTACCCTTTTCCTTACCGGCACGACCCAGTTAACCTGTGGTGAACTGTTCGATAGCCTCGTCGTTTCGATACAAAAGCCACCAACTTTCTTTGCTGGAAATGATGAAACAATTTTATTTGGAGAACCATTTCAGTTGAGTGGTGCAATAGCCGAAAACCATAATAAGATACAATGGTTTACCACAAATGGTACCGGGATTTTCTCAGATGAAACTGTGATGAATCCTGTGTATTATCCAAGCCCGATTGATGCTGGTCAGGATTATATCGTTCTGGGAGCAGGAGTCTCTGCAATTCAGCCATGTGTGGTTTCCACTACAGATGAGATGCATCTGAAAATTTTATTTGCATGTCAGGATGCAGTTGCAGATGCTGGTGACGATGTTACAATCTGTAACAACGAGAGCAGCATTCAATTATCTGCTGTGGCGGATTATTACGACCAGATTGATTGGACTTCAGGTGGCAGCGGTTATTTTGAAAATCAAAATAACCTCGACGCTACCTATTTCCTGAGTGGTGCCGACATGCTTGAAACTGAAATAACACTCTACGTGTATGCAACTGCTATTGATACTTGCTCCAATGCTACCGACAGCATAAAAATATTCATACAGCCTGCTCCTGTTGTTGTTGCAGGTAACGATCTTACCATTTGCCAAAACCAGGTTGCGGAGCTTAATGATGCCTCGGCAGCAGGATATTCCTCTTTAAACTGGAGTACAGGTGGTGATGGAACTTTTGCAGATGAAAATCAAGAGACCACCAGTTACACTCCCGGAGAACTGGATATCTTAAACCGGCAGGTTATACTCACTTTAACGGCAGCACCTAATGCTCCATGTTCGGTGATGATTTCGTCGGAATTGCTGCTCAACATCCAGGGTGATATTGTAATTTACCAACAGATTACTGATGCAGAAGTTAAAGTTGGCGAAAATGTTGATTTTACAATTGGCGCTGATTTTGCCGCCCAGTACGCCTGGTACGGGCCACAGGGACTTATTCCTGAAGCCACTGGTCCGGTGCTTTCAATTACAAATGCTGTACTTGATGATGCAGGAACTTATTATTGCGAAATCTCTAATTCCTGTGGCAGCATTAATAGTAACAATGCGCTACTGACCGTTAACCAGGAACATCTGATAATGATGCCCGCCGGATGGTCAGGTATTTCATCATGGATTACACCCAATGAACTGGATTTGGAACTTCTTTTTGCGCAAATGGGTAGCAATCTGATCCTGCTGAAAAATTTCGAAGGGGTTTGTTATCCGGGGCTTAAAATAAATACCCTTGTTATGTGGGATACCCAGATTGGCTATGAAATTAAAACGCTGGCTGCCGGTTCGATCTCCTTTGAAGGTTACGAAAACATCAACAAGACCATTAGCATTAATCAGGGATGGAATTATCTGCCGGTAATAAGCACTTGCCTGGTTGATGTTCAATCAGCATTTGGTGGGAATATGTGTATTGATATTATTAAAGAAGTTGCCTGTTCGGGCATTTACTGGCCTGCAATGGGCATTAATAGCATTGGTAATTTGAAGCCTGGCAAAGCATACCTTTTAAGGGCCAATCAGGCCTGTACCTATACTTTCCCTTCCTGCACAAGTAAATCCGGCTTCATTCCGGATAATTCAAAGCCTGCAAATAATACAACCTGGAACGACCCTGTAAATACTCCATCAACACATCTTGTAGCTTTTGATGATCAATTGCTGGAAACCTTCCGGTTTGGCGATGTAATAGGTGCATTTACTTTGGATGGCCGTTGTACAGGTTTGATGGAAATTGAGAATAGCAAAAATGCTTTAACCATCTATGCCGACGATGTTTACACCACCGAACATGATGGCTTTGCCGAAAATGAAATCATGACTTTCAGACTTTACAGACAGGCTACAGGCGAGGAATTTGAACTCAGTTTAAGTTTCGACATGTCATTCCCGAATAATAACGGAGTGTTCGCCGCAAACGGTGTTTCGCGGGTTTACAAGGCCGTTTTGAATTCGGTTTATGAGCCTGGCCAAAGCAGCATCAATGTCTTCCCAAATCCTACAAAAGGCAAGGTTAATATTCTTGGCTTAACAGGTTCGGCAAAAGTTGAAATTTACAATACCGAAGGCCAGTTGCTCAGGACAGAATCTTGTTTTGATACGAACGACAATCAGCCCTTCGCTGTTGATCTTTCGGGTTACAACTCAGGAATAATTTATTTACGGATCATCGTAAAACAAAATGTAGTCATTACAAAAGTTATTCTCCAATAAACATTTACTTCCCCTCCCCGTTTTTTGTTAATTCCCGGTTGTGCAAATGGCCGGGAATTTTTTAGGTCGTTACTAAGCGTTGCCCGAAGTGTGGAGTTCCGGAATGTGGGTACTGAAATTTGAGAGGCCTTTAACCAGCAAAACCTTCAATTGATCCGTGTATTTTTTAGAAATGAATTTTAGAAAAACTTTCAGGAAGTAATCTTGATTTAAAAGGTACAAGCTGGACTATTTCCTGTAAGGCAGACAAATGCCGCCGCCTACCAAAATTTGCGTGCCATCTTCTGTATTAAACCAGCAATCCGCCGAAACATACAAATATCTGAAAATCCGCAAAGAAGCTCCAACAATAGGCGAAAACTTTGTAATACTTTCACGGGGCACCGAAAAATAGCTGCCTTCGTTAATGATGTTGGAGTTGTAGTAACTTTCATAATCCTGATCGGCCAGGTAAATATCAGAATATGCCAGAAACCGCAGTCCAAAACCAACCGTTATCGCCAGGGTTGGCACATCCCGCAAAGCGAATTGCCCTTTAAAATACAAGGCAAACTGAGCCGAATCGGTGTTGCTTTCGCGTCCCAACGAATAGGAAGGATAAAGGCCGGCATAATCGTCCGGATTGATGTTTTTGTTCTGGATTTCCTGCGGAAACTTTTCAGGATAAGGAATGTGGACGCCAATGCCCCAACCCGTATACCTCTTTAATGACGAGAACTCACCTCCCCAGTTTTTCATCCCATAAACCACGCCAAACCGGTAATTGCTCAGGGTTGCCATCGTTAGCGAAACCGACTGATAATTGTCCTTCACATCAATAAACCGTCGTTTCCTGAAATACCCGTCTTTTTCAAGGGTCACCTGGTATTGGCCAAAGGGAAGACTCACATTTACCGGTGTTGTCCCCACCGGGGTTTTTTCGACAAAAACATTGGCTCCTGTAATCGATGAATTAATCAAAACATTATATTTTGCAGCCTCAAGGGCAAAATCAAAACTTTCAGTTGTGGCGTCTGCAACAATAGTTTCTGACTTGTCGGCAAAATGTTCTTTTTTTAAAACAACAGCATTTTGGCCGTAGGAAACCATAACTTTTTGTGGCGTTTTGCCTGCAAATTTTCCATTCAGATATATTTCGGCTTCAGCCGGAAACGACGTAATCTTTACGAGCCGGGTATTTGGAAGAACTTCGTTGATGACCGTTGTTTGGTTTTCGGTAATCCGGATGGTTTTTTCGATGGTTAAATGGCCTTCTTTCTGAATTTTGAGTCGATGCTCTCCAATCTGAAGTTCCTGCGAAATGGGTGGATTTCCGATAAAATTTCCGTTTAAGAAAACCTCTGCACCTGTGGGTTCTGCTGATATTTGAAGGGTGCCACTGATTTGTTTTAACGAAAAACTGAGGGTCCCGTTATCGCCACGCTGCAAATCCAGGGTTTTTTCGTCGGGATAATATCCCGCCTTCCGGGCCATGAATGTATGAACCCCGGTTTCGATGCCTTTTTCGGCTGCAACAAGTTGTTGAGCTCCGTTTCCAAAATAAACATTATCAATAAAAATATCAGCATCCTTTGGTTCAACGGTGATTATGAGATCTCCCCAAAGCGGTTTTAGCTGGATAATATGAACGATTTCTTCGTCCGGTTGAATCGTTAGGATGGTATCGACGGTTTTGTACCGTGCTTTGGAGATTACCACGTTGTAAGGGAATGCCGGGTAATTGTCCAGTTTGGCGGGAGTAATTTTTTTGAGGTCGTTCAGTTGCTCAATTTCCACCGAAGCACCCGCGGGAATCGTTTCGATGATCATGGAGCCGGTTGCTGCGGTGGCTTTTTCGCTGTTGGTGATTTCCATCAAATACACCTTTGAAGCCTGAATAACGATAGGAATATTATATTTAAGGGTGATAAATCCTTCCCTGTACACAACGATCTGCTTTTCGCCGGGCGAAACATAAAGCCAGAACTCGCCATTTTTTATCAACACATCGCCCACAATATTTCTGTTCGAGTCGAAACGCAGGTTACGAAGGTCGGTCCGGATTTTAATGAGCGCGCACAAATCATCGTTAACATCCGTGCGGGGATACATCACAGCAGATAAATCCGTAATATCGGCAACAAACGATTTAACAACAAATTCGTCAGCCGATGCTGCAATGGAGCATGCAAAAACCACGAAGAATAGCACCGCTTTCTTCATCCTGACAGAAAAATATTTAGGCTTAATTTTCGGCGCTGATATAGTTGGTAAGCTCGATTTTACCGTTGATGATCTCGAAAACATTCCATTTGTTGCCCCGCTCTCCCGGAGGAATGGTCACAAATTCGAGCAGTTTTCCATCACCATAAACTTTAACATTGGCACCAGATTTCGACAACTTTTTGGAGTTTTCGTCCATTCGGTTGCTAAAATCGTGAACCCAGAAAATATAATGCGATTTCGAATCGATTTCTTTAACGGTGATGGTTTCCGGGCCCCAGCTATCGGTGTCGTCCCGGTCGAGTTTTGCAACGCCATCCTCGGTAACTTTCATGTTCCGGTACGAAATATGGTATTGCTTATCTTTGGAAAAATGGGCGTCCACATCTTCCGGACTTCTTCCCCAATCGACGATAATCCTTAAATAACCAATGGCCATGACCGGTGAAACCGAAATCCGGTTGCCGAAAATGGTGCCTGCAACTACTTCGACACTAATGCTGGTAGGGATGTATCCTTCGGCCGTAAAATGGACGGCAAGATCGCCATCTTCGTCGATGCGCGGGAATTTTACGATTCCTTCAAAATCGCTTTTATACAGGCCGATTCCTTCAATTTCAACAGCCGCATCTCCTACAGGTTTTCCGTCGAGTGCATTAAAAAAGCGAAGGGTGAAGTTTTCCAGGTCCATTTCGTCGTCCAACACATCTTTCATTTTGTCGATCTGCGAAAAGAGCATCATTCCCGGAAGAAAGATGGCTATCAGTAAAATTATTATCTTTTTCATGTTTTCAGTTTTTAAGATGAGCTTAATATAAAATGTCGTTTTTTAAATTCAGTTTCTTTTGGGTGTGGTCCGAATCGTAATCAAAGAGCATGTCGCCGGTTTTTTTGTACATCTCAACATAATTAAGGTCGAACCAAACCACCGATTTCCCAACCCGAACTCCCGAAAGAATTTCCAATCGGGCATCACCCGAAGCCAGAAAGGCGAGTTTAACCTTTGTGTCGTTCCTTACGCGCATCATGTCGAAATAGACGTCTTTGCCATCGCTGGTTTTCACGGTTACAATGCCATCACTATTTTTTATAAAAGTTATCCGGCCAATGTTTTTATAAATATCGGGAGATTTCTGCTTAAATGATGGGTTGTATTTATCCAGCGTGGTTTGGGCATCGGTTCCGGGAATGGATACTCCGCTGTTTTTTACCAGGTTTATCACTGCAAAAAGGCCTGCAATGCTTTTTTCGTATTGCTGACTGATCAGTTTATCGTTTTCTTCTTTAAGCGAAGTTATCGAATTGAAGGCAGTGATTTCGTTGGGCGAAAGTTTGTTCACATTCATGCCGGTGGTTTTGTTGAAAGCCCCTGCAACTAAAACTTCGCCATCCGGAGAGAGGGAGATACCATAATTATTAAAGTCGGCTGTTTCGAAATACAAATCGGTGGCGAGGTGTTTGCCACGGGCATCAAACCTGGCAACAAAGTTCAGGAAGTTTTCCTGGTTGATGGTGTCGATTCCAGCTTTTTCGAGCCATTGAAGTTTACCATCAGTAGAGAATTTGGCTAAGAAAACATCCGAAACTTTATCACTTTTAAGTGTTTTCCCCGAAAGGGATAATTCGCCTTCAAAAGTTCCGGTGACGTAAACGCCGGTTTTATCCTTAGCAAGGCCATAAGCCAGCGATTTTCCATCGCCAAGCGCAGAAGCAACCCACGAAGGTTTGAGGTTTTTATCCAGCGAAATGGTAAACATCGAAGGCTTGCCGGTTCCTTGTAAATTTACATTTCCCATCTTAAAACTATCGGTAAAATAACCGCTCAAAATGCTGTTTCCGTTATCATCAACGATGATGTCGCGGCGGTTATCACCACGGTTTCCACCGGCAGCAATGACTTCCTCCCAGATGTTGGTTTCGGAAATACCTTTTGGGTAAAAACTATTCAAAATAACAACAGTAGCCTGTGTTTGAAGGTACTGCGGCATGGTTAATCCAACAGGTGCGTTAATGTAGGTTGGGTCGGAAACGATGTATTTATCGCCGTCGTAGGTAACATAATCGCCATCGACGGGTTGGGTAAAACGCACGGCTGTGGCCATGTGTCCGGGATAATCCAAACCAACGACTTCGAGGCCAACAAGGTGTTTTACAAGATAAGCGAATAAAACTGAGCGATCTTCACAGTCGCAATAAGGGTAATAAAAGGCTTCTTCGGCAAAGAAGAATTTTTCGTAGCCAAACTGATCATCATCGGTTTTATATTCAAAAGCAGTCTGAACAAAATTTAGCAGCAGGTTTACAGCCTGTAATTCCGATTTACCTTCGATTAAAGGTTTAAAGCTGTTGGCCAGCGATTCCTTGGCTTCGCCAGAAACTGCAGCATCGAAATAAATCTTGATGTCGGCCAGGGGGTAATCTTTATAAAAATTGATTAAATCGTTGCTGTAACTTATCGAAAGCGGCATTTCAACACCCTGATAACTGTATTTAAAATCCCTGGTAGCCGGTTTGTCGCCCAGGAAAATCGGACTGTAAATGTTGAGGTCGAACGTTTTTTGGGCATCCGGGAAATCTTTTTCGTAAGTAAAAATATTCGAAAGCTTGCCATCCATAATATAATAACGGAGGTTGTCGAAAGTAAAGAAATTAACGCCATAAATCTGATTGTTGGCCGGTAGCAACACGTAAACGTCGTTTTCGAAATAAGCGATTTTGGTTTTGTAGCCCGATCTTATCAAAATAAACCAGGTAAGCAACTTCTGAGAGTTTTCGTTTCCGGTTGTAATTTTTGATGCTGCTTTTTTCACAAGTTGGTAATATCCCCAATCGTTGAGGTTCGAAATTTCCTTATATCCGAGCAACTGCTGAACCAAATGGTTATAGTTGGCCTCGCTGAGCCGCTGCCAGTGATTACTGATCGCTTCTTCGGCAATTTGCGCGGTAAAGGGAGCGCTTAGTTTTTTGTCAAAATCAAAAACCATTGGGAAACCATAAAAATCAACTTCTGCTGTATTTACAGGGAATTTTTCGGGTTCCTTTTTTGTGATACGCGGTAGGATTGGCACCGGCACCTGATCCTTCATCGGTTCGATGCTGGGTTTCAATGTTGGCAGGCCTTTAGGAGGCGTGGTCCTGTCGGAGGGTTTAAATTCCGGAACAACCACGGGTTTTGGGTCAGCCGGAACTTCAAGTCCCTGAAAAAGCTGAAACTCTTTCCATCGCTGTTCAAGATAATCCGAGAATTCCTTGTCGCGCTTATTTACATAATCGGTGTACTCGTCGGCAAGGCGCTGCATTTGCTTTTGGCGGTCTTCCTTGTATTGCTGCATCTCTTGCTGGCGTTGCTTTTTATACTCCTCGAGGGTTTGCGCATTTGCACCCAGGAAGCCGGTAAGTAAAAAAAACATCAGAATAGCCGTGTAATAAAATGAATTCGTTTTCATGGCAAATATTTTTTTAATGACATTTATTTCTTTCAAATTGATACAATCATCGTAAGCCGGAAACCTGCCAGTATTGATGATTGCTATTTTTTTACAAGTTTCAAATAAATCATATTGTCCTTAATAAAAACCTTCTCCAGATCGAAGCCAAGTTGGTTTTCGGAAATTTCACGGGTAAGGTTTTGATACTTTGCTGAATAAAGATCGCCCATTTTCCGGAGGTCAGAGGTGTATTTTTCGCCCATTTCTATTTGCCGCAATGAGGCCAGAAACCAGGCGTTCCATAAACCGTTGTTTAAATCGGCATAGCTGTATTCAAAGAGTTCTTCATCCGGAATTTCAGGTATGGTTTCGGTAAAATATCTGAATTTGCTATAATCAAAAGCAAGACTATCGTTATTGAGAACGGAGTTGACCAAAATACCTTTTCGTGTTTTATGGGCCGTAAAATCAACTGCATTTCCTGCTTCATCAGCAACAAAAAATTTATAGGTACTTGTCATTTTCAGCCGGTCATTTTCTCCTTCTTCCGAAAGGAAATATTCGGCTTTTGTGCATATTGTAGGATTATTTTCGGCAGGAGCCGATTTAGGAATGCCAGCTAAAACGATGGCTTCGCCAAAGCTGGTAAAACCTTGCTGGTAAATCCGGAAGCCACTAATCGAAATGTTTTTCTTAGATTCGATTTTTGAAAAGGAAGTGAATTTTTCCAAAACTTCGCTTCCGTTATATTCGTTGGTATAGCTGTCGGTAATGTTTTGTATTTGAGTCTGGCAAAACAGCGCCAGCATTCCTTTTGCGCGGATTACAGCCTGCCTGGTGGCATTGGCCGAATCGAGTCCAGGATCGGAAATTCCAAGGGTGAGAATTAAATTTTCTTTGTCAGGAACCGAAAAATCGGTTATCCAAGCCTCAAGCCCGCATGGTTGATAATTATGACCTGATACGGATTTTTTGTTGTTTGGATTGTTTTCGTGATTGTTGTTGATTTCTTTGTCGAAGGTATTCTTAAAACTATCATATTGTTTTTCGACAGGAGTCGGGTTGGCGTTTTGTTGTGCCGGTTTGTTTTGCTGCGGGAACAAAAATGGAGCGAAAAGCAACAGGCTGGTTAAAAGAAGAACATCTCTCATCATAACAGTTTGATTTTGGATGTTTTTAAAAAGATGACACCGCCTGAGCGGTGTCATCCTTATTTAAATCCACAATTAAAACTAATTGTTTCCTTTATAGTTTTCCATCTCTTTTTCAAGTTCTTTCTTGAATTTGTCGTATTGGAAATCGATTTCAAGCTTGGTGTCTTTCGACAGCCTTTCATTCATTGCATTAAGAATTTCGTCGCCTGCAAGCTCGATTGCAACATAGGTTTTGTAGGTTCCTGATTTGGTTTTCGTAGTCTTTTCGCAAATCGTTTTTATTCCATTGAGTTTTTGTTGGATAACTTCGCGCGAAAGACCTTCATACCTAGATTTGTCTTCGATTTTGCCATCGGCCTGGTACGACGAAAAATAGTTGTCGATTACCGCTTTAACGGTAGTTTCGATAGAGCCGGCCAATGCAGCTTTTGCATTACTGTTGGCTTTCTTTTGCGCCATCACCTGGTCGGTACTTTCACCCAGGCTGTTAGCTCTGAAATATTCGGCGTTGGTATAATACTCCGGGCCAGAGCAATAGGTTTGAACGAGCACTTCGTCTTCAGGAGCTTTTTGTGCTTCTGCTTTCGATTTACAACTCTGCATTGCCGGAACCATTAAAAAGGCAGCCAGCATCAGCATAAACAAAGGTTGAAAAAATCTTTTTTTCATAACTTGAAGAATTTGATTAAACATTAAATTTTAAATGTAGTATTTTGCTAACAAGCATTGTGCCTGTATTTGCTTAAAACTTACTGCTTTGTGAATGTAACAGCTAATGTGTAGGTTTTTTCACCTTCACCGAGATCATCAACCATAGTGTACGAAAATTTCAGTACGGTTTCAGTCAATTCGCTGATGGTGTAAGCTTCGGTCAAACCTTCTGATGTTACACTAAGTACGGTCTGATCAGAATTAAATGACCATGTGCCATAAGTTGTTTGTGGGTCTCCGGAATCGCATTTTGTAGCACCTTCATCAAAATTCACAGTACCGTCTGAATTGAATTTTGTTAGGTCGTCCTTGGTACAAGCAGGCAAAAACGCATAAAAATCGGTCATTGAATTGACTGCCGGATTAATGGTTAAAGCCGTCATTTTCCAGTTTTTACCAACAAGCAAATCCTTGTTTGTTTTTGCATCCTCATCTTTGCTGCAACTGGTTCCCGCTAATATCAACCCTGATAAAAGCATAATAAAAAATGTTCTGATTTGAATTTTTTTCATAAAAATGTAATTTTAATTATTAATACAAACCTATATTTTTTTTTGATTGGTAAG